>NZ_JBHTLD010000048.1:0-24258 GCF_042678745.1 Pontibacter rugosus
ATCTTAATTAGGGATAGTTATACTTCTCTAAAGTTGCTGATAAAGACGCTGTTCTAGCTCCCGCAGACCTACATAGCCTGCTGTTAATCTTTCGATCCCTGCTGCTTTTTTAAGGTAAAGGCTCGGAAAAGTGCTTGCTCCTATACTATCTACATAGGCAAACTCCTCTTCCAGTTGTACTGCTATTTCTTCTGACTCGAAAAGAGTAAGGAAAAGGTTCTCTGGTATGCCAAACATCTTTACAAGCCGCACCAGCACATTTATATCCTTCAGGTCAAGGTTATCAACAAAGAAGGCAGAATGAAAAGCACGCAACACCTCCAGTAGAAGAGCGGGGCGTAGCAGGCGCACACAAAGCAAAGCCCGGCAGGCAGGCTCTGTACTGAACACAAAATCTTTTTGGGTAAAAAAGCGAAAGTCGAAAGGAAGTATAGTTTGCTCCTGCACCCGGTGCCAACTAATGGCAAGCTGCTCTTTTTGCTCCAACTGCAAAGGTTTAGAAGCATGCGCCTGCAAATCCCCAAACAGCACCTGCACCTGCAGCTTATCCTGCCAAAGTGCCCGCAGCCTGCGCACCACCGGCGTTGTGCCATAGCACCAGGAGCACATGGGGTTTGTTACGTACAGCAGCGAAAGGGAAGCAGTTGTTTTCTCCATAGTTCAGGCCTTTGCTTTATTTTTACCGCTTTTAGCTGCCTTGGGTTGTAGATACCCTCCACGTGGATAACCGAATTTTAAAGGAGTGATTGAGGGAGGTGTGAATTTGAGTATCAAGAAGGATTACCACCCACAGCTTTCCCTAAGTTAAAACAAAGGCTGCTAAGGGCTGAGAATTCATAACTCTATTTGTAAATCATCTTCACCGTCATGCCGCCATCTATGGCTAGGCTTTGGCCGGTAATAAAACCTGCTTTGTCGGAGCATAAAAAGAGAGATGCCTCGGCAACATCTTGTGGTAAGCCCACACGCCCCACAGGGTGCTGTTTTTTATCTTCTCCCGAATGATGTGGTTCATACCTCTCGCTATCCTTCTGCCACTCACCCACCTCTATCCAGCCGGGGGCAATAGCATTTACGCGCACGCGCTCTTCTGTTAAGCTTACCGCCAATGAATGTGTTAGCGCCTCAAGCCCACCTTTAGAGGCGGAGTAAGGGAAGGTGTTAGGTTCCGACATAAAGGCCCTTGTACTGGAGATGTTAAGTATAGCCGGATACTCTGCCTTAGCTAAAAGCGGCAGCGCATACTTGGCACAAAGTAGCGGACCACGCAGGTTTACCGCCAGTACCTGGTCAAACACTGCAACGTCAAAGTCCTGCAAAGGGCCTACAAAAGGATCGGCAATGCCAGCGTTATTAATCAGCACATCCAGCTCTTTATACTTCTCCCCTACTTCTTGCATCAGTTGTTTTACCTCCTGCTCCTGTGCCACATCACAAGGTATAAAGTCTATGGTTAGATTTTGCTTCTCCAGCCGCTGCACCGCCTCTGCTCCTGCTTCTTGGTCTTTATCCGTGATGATAACGTTGGCCCCTGCCTCAGCAAACGCCTGTGCCATGCCAAGGCCAATGCCCTGAGCACCGCCGGTTATAAGGACTGTTCTGTTGGTGTAGTATGTGTTATTATTCATGGGTAGCTCAGTTTGTAGCTGTCTTTACTGCTATCCTAAAAGTTAAGTTATTTTAGGATAGCAGCATAAAATTAATTAACCTTTTGCTATTGCAAATACGTAAGGGATTACTAACTTTGAAAAACAAAGTACTTTATATGAATCCACATCAAGAGCAACTCGCTACACTTCACGAAATAAGGAGCATTATGGATCGCTCCTCCCGTTTTATATCATTAAGTGGTCTATCTGGTGTTTCTGCAGGCGTGTTTGCTTTGATCGGCGCCGGAGTTGTTAAGTGGTATCTTGGCCAAAACAACATTCTGTACCGCAATGATTATACTGTTTCACTAAATCTGAACACGGTGGTGTTTTTGGGGAGTGTAGCAGCCTTGGTGATGATACTTGCTATTAGTACAGCTATCTATTTCACCTCACGCAAGGCACGCCAGAATAATCAGCGAGTTTGGGATAGCAAGTCGCGTCGCCTGTTGTTGAACCTAGCAATACCACTTGGTGTGGGCGGTATTTTCTGTGCTGTATTACTGTATCATGGCATTATATACTTAATTGCACCCGCCATGCTTGTATTCTATGGATTAGCGCTAATCAATGGAAGTAAGTATACCTTAAGCGATATCCGCTACCTTGGTATCTGCGAAATATTACTTGGTCTCGTATCGAGTATCTTTATTGGGTATGGCTTACTTTCTTGGGCGGTGGGTTTTGGAGCGCTTCATATTATATACGGCATGGTGATGTACTACAAATATGAGCGCTAAGGAAGCAACGTGATAGAAGTACTAGATAACATTAATAAAGCTTTTGAGAGCAGGGCACGCCTAGGCATCATGTCGGTGCTGATGGTGGAGGACACAGTAGATTTTAGCACCCTGAAAGAAACGCTACAACTGACGGATGGTAACCTTGCCAGTCACCTGCGCGCGCTGGAAGATGCAGTGTACCTGCGGGTAGAGAAGCAGTTTGTGGGCCGAAAGCCCCAGACAACCTATCATGCCACTGAGACCGGAAGGGAAGCCTTCAAGAGCCACTTGGGTGCCTTAGAGCAACTAATTTTAAATAACAGGCAGAGCGACTAATTTTTTTGCACCTAAACTTTGTAATTCAAAGTACTTTTAAATATAGTTATATAAAGCCTCGAATAATATGAGAATAAATAATATTCAGCAAATCATACAACCAAATGGATAATCAGACCCAAAAAAATTTACCATTTAACTTTGAAAAACAAAGTACTTTATAAATGAAAACAAAAACTACAGCATCCACACAACAAACTCATCAGCTGCACTACTTAGGTGCTGCATTTATTCTTACCTCTTTCCTTATCTTCTTGCTTCCTAACTGGGGAGTAGCCAGAACCGACGGAGGCACGTTTACTATCTTCTGTGCGAACTATGCTATAGCCTTTTTATACTTTGTTATACTGTTCGCTACAGGTAAGATTAGTATCAGAAGAATGTCAATTCAGCTGGACTACTTTTACCTTTTTCTGGTGCTGGCCATTATCAGTTGTTATTCCTTGAACAGGGAGATCAACATATTCCATGATTCTGCACCCTGGCTGGAGGCGTTCATCACCCTGTTCTGCGCTGCCCTAACCTTTTACAGTTTTAACAAAATTCTGCCACGGCTACTAAACCAGGTGCTATTATTTATACTTGGTGCCGGTGTGGTGCTGTGGGTATACTATGCGCTTTACCTATTACCGCTCTACCTGATAAGCGTGTTTGGTACCATCTTACTAGGTATATCGCTGCACACCTATGTGCCGCTGTGGCTTGTGCTCAGTCTTGGTTTTGGAGTAAAAAATGCAGCTGCAAAAGACAGGCAATACCTGCGCAGCTTTAGCTGCGGAGTTGCTTTTCCATTACTTTTCGCGATTTTTTATGTGGCACTATGGCACTTCCGCGAGCAGGAAATGACTTACCACAACAACCAGTACTTAATAGAGGGAAATCAGGAACTGCCACGCTGGGTTATACTTAGCCAGCAGCTACAGCCCGACTACCTCACAGAGCGCATTTTGAAAACTGACCTTGTTTACCAGGTACCGGCAGACGGATTCAGCGTTTGGGAAATGCCGGAAAACAACTTTGGAGAGATCAAGCGCCACGACCCTTTGGTAATGTTAGCAGTGTTCTTAAATGGCAAGCCAAAGCTGGACAGGCAAGAGAAGGTAAAGCTGTTGGAAAGCATGTATGACGCACGCCATCATGCCGAGCAAAGGCTGTGGAGCGGCAATAACTTAAACACCTCTAACGTGGTAACGCAGGTAAAAATCTACCCTGAGTACAGGCTCAGCTATACCGAAAAGATACTAAGTGTGCACAACAACCTAACGTCTAGCAGAAGTCAGGAAGAAGCAATTTATACTTTTTACCTCCCCGAAGGCAGTGTTGTCACCTCGCTTTCATTATGGATAAACGGGCAGGAAGAAAAGGGTTATTTAACTACTAAAGGCAAAGCCGAAACTGCCTATAATACGATTGTAGGCCAAGAGCGTCGAGATCCATCGGTGGTACACTGGCAGGAAGGCAACCGTGTATCAGTAAGAGTTTTCCCTTGCACACCCGACGAAGATAGACAGTTTAAAATTGGTGTAACCTCTCCGCTGAAGGAAGACAACGAAGAACTCATTTATGAAAATTTATACTTCAGCGGCCCATCTGCACAGGGAGCCACAGAGTCGGTTGCTTTATACTTAGAAAACCAGGTACAAGACCTGCAATTACCTAGCGGTTACGAACAGATGAAGAGCAGCCAATACCAGCGCAACGGAAAGTATGAGCAAAACTGGAAACTGAGCTTTAAAAAACCAGCACTTGCCAGCAGCAGCTTTAGCTTTGGAGGCAACAGCTATAAGTTAGCGGCACAACCAGAGCAAATGGAGCCTTTCTCACCAGCAAAAGTATTTTTAGACGTAAATGCGAGTTGGTCAGATGCAGAGCTGGATGATGTTTGGAAACTGGTAAAACATTTGCCTGTATATGTGTGGGAGGGTGAAATGACACAGCTGACTCCTGAAAACAAAGACTTTGTTCTGCAGTCTCTCCAAAAACAAAACTTCTCGCTGTTCCCATTCCAAAAGCTGAAGGATGCAGAAAACACGCTGGTAATCAGTAAAAGTACAGAAGCCTCTCCTAACCTGAGCGATTTGAAGAACACGCCATTTGCAAACGAGATGGCAGAAAAGCTGGTTCTGCAAACGCCAGTACGGGTTTATACGCTTGGAGAAACGCTGTCGCCTTACCTGAAAAGCCTCCGTGAACTGAAGGTGATTGCAAGTATGAAGGGTGATAATAAGCAACTAGCCACTTTACTACAACAACAGCGATTTATAAAAGCTTTACCAGAAAATGAGGTGGTTCGCCTGGGAGAGTCAGGGTTAACAATCACTAAATCATCAGACAAAGAAACAGTAGGGAATGCTCCCGACCACCTGATGAGGCTCTTTGCCTATAACCACATATTAAAGCAGGTGGGAGCCCGGTATTTTTGCCAGGATTTTCAGGAAGAGGAGTTGATTCAAGAGGCTGAACAAGCCAATATTGTCAGCCCGGTGTCAAGCTTGATCGTGCTGGAAACACAAGCAGATTATGAACGCTTTGATATTCAGAAAAGCAAGGACAGCCTGGGCAACGCCAGTATCAAATCGTCTGGTGCTGTTCCGGAGCCAGCAGAATGGGCGTTGATTATACTTGCCATACTTACTGTTGCTTTCATCACCCTTAAGCCATACATCCTGCGATGATAGCCACCAACTTTAGAACACAAAACAAAGAGCGCCTTTTCCTGACGCTTGGCCTGATTGGTTTTTACACAGGCATTGGAGGTTTTTTCCTGAAAGATTACCTTTTGTGGGATGCCCAATGGCTACTGGCACTTGTGCTGGTGCCATTGGTGGCCCAGCCTAAGCGCGAGAAACCTATAGCGGGCTGGCAATTATTACTTGCCACCTCACTGGCGGTTGCTGCTGCATTGCTGCAAGTCAGTACGCTTTACTTCTTCGCTTTTCTGCTTGCTTTCTGGTGTGGTGCCAACCTGATATTCGGTAGTATTTCGCTTTACCCACTGCTGCTGCTGACTGTTGCCTCTCCCATCTTCAAGTACATAGCTAATATCATCAGTTTCCCGCTAAGGCTCCAGCTTACGGAATGGGCAGTAGCAGCACTAACATACACTGGAAACACTGCCGAGGCTGCTGGCAATCTCATACTTGTTAAAGGGGAGGAGTTTTCTGTTGACCCTGCCTGTGCCGGACTTTCGATGCTATCACTATCGCTGATTATTGCAGTTTTTATACTTGCCCATCTTCAAAAAAGCAAACAAGGTAACTGGCCCCTATGGGCTGTGGTCACAATGCTCTTGGCTATGCTTGCGCTCAACTTATTTGCTAACCTGCTACGCATCCTGTTGCTGGTGTGGTTTAAAGTTCTGCCCGGTAACCCGATGCATGATGTTATGGGACTCCTTTGCCTGACATTTTATGCCATAATGCCTTTTTACCTGCTGGCTCAGCTTTGCTTCAAGTATACAGGCCCAACCCAGACCAAAAAAAGATTCAGATCAAGCGTAAGTCTGCGGGGCATGCTGCTGCTTAACTACCTGCTTCTGTTAATGCTGGTCATCTGCGGACTTGGGGTGCAGCAAGCAGGTTTAACTACGCCAGCAGATGCTACTGCTGCTCCAACATTAGCCGGGTTTAACCAGGAAAGTATGGAGAACGGCGTCATAAAGTACAGCAATGCACATGCCCTAGTTTACCTAAAGCCGGTACAGGCGTTTTATTCCACAGAGCATCACCCCCTCATCTGCTGGGAAGGCAGCGGCTATAAATTCAGAAATGTACAAACGCTACAGTTAAAGTCAGACACTGTATATGTTGGCGAACTACAAAAAGGAAAAGACAAGCTGTATACCGCCTGGTGGATGGACAATGGCAAGCATAGAACAATTGAGCAACAGGACTGGCGATGGCGTATGCTAAAAGGAGAACCTCCGTTCAGGCTGGTCAACCTCACTGTGGCGCATAAAGCAGAACTAGCCCCGTCCATACTTACTCTGCTGCAAAAGCAGGAGCAGGATAGAATTGCGTTAAACACTTTATAGGTTGCTCTATGTGGACAGGAGGGACAAGTATACTTGATATTAGTTCCGCCTGAAAAAAAGGTAGGCTTGTAATGCGCTTACACTAAGCCACCTTACCAAGTACTATAAGTTAGCTTAGTATCAAACCGACCATCGGTAATAGTCATTTTCTTGGTATCGTCGCTGTAGTGTTCCAGCACACCTTCAAATTGGCCAGATACAATATGGTTTACAGTATCTAATTTGGTGATGCTAACAGTAAAAGTGGAGTTGCTGCCTAACTGGTAAAAGTCGTTCTGGCTCATGTCAACCACAAAGCTGGCATTGTCTTCCTGCCCTGGCTTAAGCTGGTAGGTGCCGGTGGCGCTGATGTTTCTGCCGTGCAGGCTGAACTGTTGCGAGATGTTCTTCTTTTTATCGTTGTAGTAGGCCGATAGAACAAGCGAACGGGAGCCATCCTGGTTTTTGTGCAGCCTGCCCTCCACCACATTATCGTCGCAAACAGACCAATTGCAGATGTCCCCCTGATTAACCCATACTTTGCCATCTGCTTTAAAGCCAAGGTTATTGCGGGCATCCTGCGTGACAGGCGGCAGGCTCAGCTCAGAGTCTTTGTCGCAGGAGCTTATACTTGTAATAAACAGCAAACACAGCAGCAGGTGTAGGAGATTGCGCTTCATAAACAACAGCTAAACAATTAGATAAAAAGGCATCTAAAGTAGTGCCTTTTTATCCTGTTCAGAAATACTTTGACATAATTTTCGTGAACAATGAAACCGCTTATGACTGAGCTTTCTGTCACCCCTCCACCTAGTTGCTGCTTGCCGCGTACCCAAGCTATACAACATCACTAAGCATAAACAGCTGCAAAATTTACGTATCAAAATAACCTATCACTACTCAACCTAAACCCATGCTCCTTTCGTTTAAATACCACGTTTAACTTAAGTGTTGAAGGACTATGAACACCCTACCTGTCAACTGGCTTACTGAGGGGCTTCTGGATTTTGAGTACAAGAAGTACCTGCTGCTGGCTTATCTGAAAGCTGCCAAGAATGAATTTGGAAAGCAGCGCCTCTACCCTATTTTCTCGGACCTTATTATGCACTACCGCAACCTGCAACAGGTTAAAGAGCACAAGCAACTCGTCTATGAAAAATTCCCGCAGCGCATCAGCCGTGCCGATTTTGAGAAACTAGAGCTGGTGTATGAGAAAATTGTGGAAGATGACGAGACCATGCAGCAGATAGAAGAGATCATACAATATGCCACACCCCTTTTCAGCGACACCTTGCAAGAGGGTAAGGAGCTATATGATTTTGTAGAACGCCACCTGGAAATTAACCCAATAGGCATTACACCTATGTACCACAACGAAGGCTATTTGTTCCTTGACACTTATACAGGCAAAGAAACACTGGTATATATGTATAATATTACTGTTTTCGAGAACACCTATGAAAAGTATAGGGGGATTCATACTACACACCTGCAAACGGTTAGGCGTGGGCTGGCAAAAACACACGAGCAGCTAAAAGTAGAGCTGATAAAAGAACGACAGCAGTTACCGAATCCTGCTACCTTCCTGGCTGTGGCCAAGGTACCTATGTCCTTAGAGCACTCCCTGTTGCCTATAGCAAAGCGCTCACTTGTAAAGTATGTTACCCGACTGGCAGCATAGGCCGTACTGCCTCTTATAAAGCTTCTAAGAGTAAGGGTGATAGGTTCGTACTATAACTTTGCCACCGTTTATTGCGTTGTGAGGCGTGTATCAGATTTGAATGGCTGTTTTACAATATTTTACACGTAAAACTTATACATCTCAGAAAAAGCCGTATTTTTGCATACAGAACACCAAAGGACGTTACGTCTGTAATAAATTTATAAAGAAGAGGCGAGAGACTAGGCTCCACGACCCTCTGGCAACCTCCAAAATGGTAAGGTGCCAATTCCTATCCCGGTGTGGCCGGGGCATATAAATTAGAATAGCAATGCAAACCTACTACTCAACATCAGCAATCAGAATGGCAGGCCGTGGTACAGCCACCGCTTATGTTGCCCTTTTCACAACATCTGCACAGCTAAAGCAGACTTGTTGTTGCTGTTGTATGTGCTAGTGCATAGCACCTCCCCCACAAATGTTTCGGTTCAGGAGCTAACCTCCTATAATCTTATCTTCTTGTTATAAGCCAAGATTACCCGTCAGGCTGCTTGTAAAGCAAACGGCATGGTTGTGGCTCTAAACCGAAAACCAGATTTACCAATTCAGTTTTCAAGAGATTAAAGTATACCCCATGGATTTATCACAAGATTTGCTGGCAAAGCTCGATACCTTGCGTACTGCCCTGTCTCAAATTCCGGCTGAAGAGGGCTTACGTATTCTGGCGCAGGAATTCCAAGGCAGCATCGCCTTTTCCTCCAGCCTTGGTGTAGAAGATCAACTCGTTACGCATTATATTTTTGAAAATAACCTGCCGATACGGGTGTTCACACTGGATACAGGCCGCCTCTTTAACGAGAGCTATACCCTGCTGCACAAAACCAACAACCACTACGGCAAAAAGATAGAAGTATACTTCCCGAAGCATGAGGCGGTAGAGCAGTTGGTAAACGAAAAAGGCCCCATGAGCTTCTACAACTCCATCGACGACAGAAAACAGTGCTGCTACATCCGTAAGGTGGAGCCACTGAACCGCGCCCTGCAAGGAGTGAACATCTGGGTGACGGGTATCCGCGCAGATCAATCAGGTGCGCGCCAGGACCTGCAACTGCTGGAATGGGACGAAGGCCACCAACTGATTAAGTATAACCCATTGCTGGACTGGTCGCTAGAGGATGTAAAGGATGCTGTAAAAACGCTGAACATCCCATACAACCCGCTGCACGACAAAGGCTTTGTAAGTATAGGTTGCGCCCCTTGTACCCGTGCCATTGCTGAAGGCGAAGACTTCAGAGCCGGCCGCTGGTGGTGGGAAGACAACTCCAAAAAAGAATGCGGCTTGCACGCGAGATAAGAGTTAAGAATTAAAAATTCAGAATTAGGGATGATGCTTTATGAAAGGACAGATACAGACTCTACCACTTCATAATTCAATCATTCGCTCATTCATCTATTCAAAATTATGACAAAGAGATATCTGGATTACCTCGACCAGTTGGAGGCAGAAGCCATCCACATCATGCGTGAGGTAGCGGGGCAGTTTGAAAAGCCAGCCCTGCTCTTTTCGGGCGGCAAAGATTCTATTACACTGGTACGCCTGGCTGAGAAAGCCTTTAGACCGAGTAAATTCCCGTTCCCGCTGGTGCACATCGACACTGGCCACAACTTCCCGGAAGCCATCCGCTACCGCGATGAATTAGCAGAGCAGCTGGGCGAGAAACTGATCGTGCGCAACGTGGAAGACACCATCAAACGCAAGAGCTTGTCAGAGCCGAAAGGCCGCTACGCCAGCCGAAATGCGCTACAGACGCATACCCTTTTGGAAACCATCGAAGAGTTTGGCTTTGATGCCTGCATTGGTGGTGCCCGCCGCGACGAAGAAAAAGCCCGCGCCAAAGAGCGCATCTTCTCTGTTCGTGACGAGTTTGGCCAGTGGGACCCGAAACGCCAGCGCCCGGAGCTGTGGAACATCTACAACGGCCGCATCACAAAAGGCGAAAACGTACGTGTGTTCCCGATCTCAAACTGGACGGAACTGGACGTATGGAATTACATCAAACGTGAAGGCATTGAATTGCCGAACATCTACTACACACATGAGCGTGAATGCCTGGTGCGTGATGGGAAGCTGATGGCATGGTCTGACTTTATTTATCAGGAGCCGGACGATGTGGTGGTGAGAAAGCAGGTACGTTTCCGCACGGTAGGCGATATGACCTGTACAGCTGCTGTAGAGTCAATCGCACATGATATAGACGGTGTAATCGCAGAGATTCTGGAGTCTAAAATAAGTGAGCGTGGCGCAACCCGTATTGATGATAAGCTGTCTGAGACAGCGATGGAAGACCGCAAAAAAGGAGGATACTTTTAAGATGGATATACTAAGATTTATTACCGCAGGCAGTGTAGACGACGGCAAAAGCACCTTGATCGGTCGCTTGCTATATGATACGAAGCAGATTTTTGCTGATCAACTGGAAGCCATTGAAAGCTCTGGCCGCTTGAATGAAGACGGACAGGTAGACTTATCACTGTTAACAGATGGTCTGAAGGCAGAGCGCGAGCAGGGTATCACCATTGATGTAGCTTATAAGTATTTCTCTACCGAAAAGCGTAAGTTTATTATTGCTGATGCGCCGGGCCATATCCAGTATACCCGCAACATGGTTACGGGTGCGTCCAACTCAAACCTGTCTATCATACTTGTAGATGCCCGCAAAGGGGTACAGGAGCAGACGCGTCGTCACTCTATTATCTCTTCCTTGCTAGGTATTCCGCACTTAGTTATCTGTATCAATAAGATGGACCTGATAGGTTATGACGAGCTGGTATACAATCAGATTGTAGAAGATTATAAGCTTTTTGCTAAAAAGCTGAATGCGAAAGACATCACTTTTATACCTGTCAGCGCTTTGAAAGGCGACAATATTGTAGAGGGTTCTGAGCAGACTATGCCGTGGTATCAGGGGCCAAGCCTGCTGGAGCACCTGGAGCAGGTGCCAGTTTCACAGGATTTTAACCTGAAGGATTCCCGCTTCCCGGTACAGTATGTTATTCGCCCACTCACGGCAGAGCACCACGACTACCGTGGCTACGCTGGTAAAGTGATCAGTGGCACGTATAAAGCTGGCGATAAAGTAACGGTGCAGCCATCAGGCCAGACAACTACCGTTAAGTCTGTGGAGCTAGGCGGGAAAGTGTTAGAGGAGGCTTTTGCCCCTATGTCTGTTGTTTTGCAGCTAGCCGATGAAGTAGATATTAGCCGTGGTGACATCATAGTTAAAGCAGACGAAAACCTAGAGGTAGCGCAGGAGTTTGAGGCCACCGTATGCTGGATGCACAACAAAGCCCTAAAACCAGGTGCTAAGCTATTGCTTCGTCATAACTCTTCTGAAACCCGCTGCGTGGTACGCAACATCGATTACAAAATCGACATCAACACGCTGGATCACCTGGAGGATGTGGACCAGATACAACTGAATGACATCTGCCGTGTGCAGATCAAAACAGCTTCTCCGCTCCTGCTCGATAAGTATGAGTATAACCGTTCAAACGGTGGTTTTATATTGGTCGACGAAACTTCTTTTGCCACTGTAGGTGCCGGTATGGTTTCTGAGATAGAGTATTAGCTATAAAGCCATATAGATAATAAAAGCCGCTGCAAGTATAAACTGCAGCGGCTTTTTGTTTATAATCAGGATTTTCAGGATGAACAGGATTACAGGATTAAAATAGATTTGATGATGCAAACGTCCTCTTTAATCACCCATGCCGCAAGTTTAGCGGTAGCGTAACTTGTGGCATAATGTGGGGCCAGTTTGTAACTGGCGTTACTTGAGCTATACATCAAACTGACTCTAAGTACAACCGCCAGTTACAAACTGGCGGCTAGTAAACTAAAGGTGTTGATTCACGAAAGTTTGTACAAAATCCAGCAAGTGTAACTAAAATCTAATCCTGTCCATCTACTCATCCTGTAAATCCTGACCCATATACCCTACTTTATCAGCTCAAAGCTGTAGTTGATGGTAGCTGTCTTATAAAGGATGGCTGCCACCGAGCAATACTTATCCATCGATAGTTGAATAGCCTGCTGTACTTTAGCTTCCTCCAATGGTCCGCCAAGTACGAAATGTATATGGATCTCTTTAAAAAGCGAAGGCACCTCACCTGGAGTACGCTCCGCCTTCACGTTGATGTTAAAAGAATCTATCTGCTGGCGCTTCTTCTTCAGAATCTGGATAATATCAATGGCGCTGCAACCGCCAAGGCCCATTAAAAGCAGCTCCATAGGACGGGCACCTGCATTGTGTCCACCAATTTCCGGTGAACCATCTATATTTATTTCTACCCCGGATGCACCTGTTGCAGCGAAGTGAAAATCTTGATCTACTCGCGTTAAATTAACTTCCATGTTTTATGTGCTAGTATGGCTGCAAACTACAGCAGCCATTATTGTTAATGTAAGTTTATACTTATATCTGCTAAAGCAAAAGCCTTGTTACGAAAGCTGAAAGCTTTCCTTATGACAACCACAAGATGAAATCTTGCGGTAGTTTTTCTAAACTGCTTCCAATGCTTGTGTAATATCTTCGATAATATCCTTTATACTTTCCAGGCCGACAGATACACGTACCAAGCCAGGGGTGATACCAGTGGCTGCACGTTCTTCTTCTTTCAGCTTGGAGTGTGTGGTTGAGGCTGGGTGTGTAACAATCGTTCTGGTGTCTCCGAGGTTTGCGCTTATGCTAGCCATCTGTAGGTTGTCGATAAAGCGCTTGGCAGCATCGTAGCCTCCTTTTAGTTCTAAGGTAACTATTCCCCCACCCTGGCGCATTTGCTTTTTAGCCAACTCATACTGCGGGAAAGATGGCAGAAACGGATAATTCACCTTTTCCAGCGCTGGATTGCCTTCTAAAGCTTCTGCCAGTTTTAGTGCGTTTTCACAGTGCTTCTCTACACGGAGTTGCAGCGTTTCAAGGCTTTTAGACAGCACCCAGGCATTGAACGGTGACATAGCCGGACCAGTATGGCGGGCAAAGTATCGGATCTGCGCAATCAGCTCTTTGGTGCCCACTGCTATTCCTCCAAGCACACGCCCCTGTCCATCAATATACTTGGTGGCAGAGTGCAGCACCAGGTCGGCACCAAAATCTGTGGGGTTTTGCAGCACAGGTGTGGCAAAGCAATTATCTACTATAAGCAACAGGTTATGCTTGCGCTTCAGCTCGCCCAGCCACTCCATATCAATTAGCTCAAGGCCCGGGTTAGAAGGTGTTTCGATAAGAATAAGCTTAGTGGCAGGTGTAATCAGGCTCTCCCACTCTTCTGGCTTGCTGGCATCGGCGTAGCTATACGATATCCCCCACTTCGGAAAGATGTTGGTCAGCAGTTGGTGGGTAGACCCGAATAGTGAGCGACAGGCAAGCACATGGTCACCGGACTGTAAGAGCGCTCCTAAGCTACCGAAAATAGCCCCCATTCCCGAAGCAAAGGCAAAACCATCTTCTGCTTTCTCGAGGTGGCACATTTTCTGGAGCAGCTCGTCTACATTAGGGTTTGCATAACGCGAGTACACCTGCCCCTGCTCTTCCTCCGCGAATACAGCACGAGCCTGTTCCGCATCTTCAAAAACAAAGCTTGAGGTTAAGTATAAAGGTACGGAGTGCTCTCGGTAGTGAGACCGCTCTGCCTGGAGGCGAATCGCTCCGGTAGAATTATCGCTCATGAACAGTAGTTTTTTTCTAAGGTTAGATAATATTTAGTCTGAATCAGGATTTACTGGATATTAGAATGGACAGGATACCATGACCATAAATAGGTATTGACGAACAGGCAATACCTATTTATTCTTAATTCTTAATTTAAAAAGGTAGCGCCATCACGATCAGTCTTAAACTTACGATAATCACCACAATACCTACAATGATCATCATAGTTTTAACCGGAAGTTTACGTGCAAGTCTCGCCCCAATAGGAGCAGAAATAGAGCCGCCTAAAATCAAACCGATGATAATTTGCCAGTGCGAAATGCCTGCAAACGCTATGAAAGTAGCCGAGCTGGCAATAGACACAAAGAACTCCGCCAAGTTAACAGAACCAATGGTATACATCGGGCTACGGCCTTTGGCAATAAGCGTGGACGACACAATAGGTCCCCAGCCACCGCCACCGATGGCATCCAGAAAGCCACCTACTGTAGCCAGAAAACCTAAGCGCTTCACAGGCTGCTTTTTTGCTTTTTTGCGCAGTACCTTTCTCAAGATAAGTATGCCTAACACCAACGTATAAAACGCCACTATGGGCTTGATGATAAACAGATATTCCTCAAAACTAAACAGCAGGTAAGCGCCAAGTATAGCACCCAGGACTCCGGGCAGCACTATGCTTTTAAAAAGTTTACTGTTCACATTTCCGAACTTCAGGTGCATCCAGCCAGATACGCCCGATGTAAAAATCTCGGAGGCATGTACGCTGGCACTTGCCGCCACCGGG
The DNA here is from genome assembly GCF_042678745.1 of Pontibacter rugosus. Taxonomy (NCBI): domain Bacteria; kingdom Pseudomonadati; phylum Bacteroidota; class Cytophagia; order Cytophagales; family Hymenobacteraceae; genus Pontibacter; species Pontibacter rugosus. The sequence goes on from NZ_JBHTLD010000048.1 coordinate 14,875, forward strand.
CTCACGCCAAAGCTTAGCAAAAAAGTAGTGGCACTTACGCCATAGGCCATCCCTAGTGCACCATCTATAAGCTGCGCTACAAAGCCCGCAAGTATAAAAACTAGAATATCTGAGTCTACCTGTGCTGCAACATCCATGGCAGCGTCGCCAATGCTTTGCAGCGGAATGTAAGTAAACAGCAGGTGGCCTGTCACCATCAGGGCAATAGCCGCAAAAGCTATTACTAAGATAGAGGTAACGCCGTACCAGGAGCGTTTCTTTTTAGGTACCGGAGACACCAGCCCTTCGGTGAGTGCATTTAACTGCTTTACCTTCTCAGCAAAGTCACCGTTAAGCTGCGCCCTGATTTTACCCATTTTACCGAGCACCTGGTCTATTTCCTCGGGGAATGCCTCATTCAGCACCTCTTTTACTCTTTTGGCAACTGTCGGAGATTTACCGTTAGTAGAGATACCGAACTTCAGGCTTCCCTTTTGCACCACGGAGCCAAGGTAAAAATCACACTGCTGCGGCGTATCGGCTACATTTGTAAGTATTTTCCTCGACTTTGCCAAGTCGCGAATTGCCTTGTTCAGTACATGGTCATCTGTGGCAATCAACACAACGTCCTTATCTGCCAAGTCATTCTCCTGAAACTCGCGCACAACCAACTCCACATGCGGGTGTTTGGCTGCCAGTGCCCAAATATCCACGTGAATTGCCGGTGCCACTAACTTCACTTTTGCCTTAGGGCTGTTCGCAAGTATGGCCGAGAGCTTTTCCAAACCCACTGCCCCACCGCCAACCACCAACGTTTGAAGTTCCTCTAGCTTCAGGAAAACAGGGAACAAAGGGTTGGCAGCTTCTACTGCCACTGGTGCCGCGGGTGAAAGGGTAATATTATCGTCCTGGAGATTATCCATTTGTATTTGTTCTTTTATACTTACACAGCCGCTAATACCTGCTGCTTCTGCAGCGCTAAAGTATAGCGTAGCGCCGGGTGATAATTAACGACCTCTCCTAACACAATGATAGCAGGAGCTCCCACTTTCTTTGCTTCTACCCGCTCCACAATGTTGTGCACGTTGCCTAGTACAATCTTCTCGTCAGGCAGTGAGCCATTCTGTATCACGGCTACTGGCAGGTCGGCTTTACCAGCGGCTGCATATATTTCTAAAATCTGTGGCAATTTACTCACTCCCATCAGAATTATCACGGTAGCGTTGGATTGAGCCGCCAAACTTATATCAGCAGATATCTCACCCGAGCTGGTTGTGCCTGTAATTACCCAAAAGCTTTCGTTCACGCCACGTATGGTTAGCGGTATTTGCTGTAGCTCCGGCACCGCAATAGAACTGGAAATACCCGGCACCACCTCCGTCTGGATGTTAAACTTATCGGCATAAGCCAACTCTTCGTAGCCCCGGCCAAACACAAAGGAGTCGCCTCCTTTCAGGCGCACCACATGCCCATGTGAGAAGGCAGAGTCCACGATCAGGTGGTTTATTTCATCCTGCTTTAAGTAATGCGCTCCGGCACGCTTGCCCACAAAAATTTTTGGTGCATCCGCCGGTGCATGCTGCAACAGTTCCGGGTTTACCAGCGCATCATACAGCACCACATCGGCCTGCTGCAGCGCTTTTATACCTTTCAGCGTGATCAAGTCTTCATCTCCGGGGCCTGCGCCTACCAGTGTTAGCCTCGGTAGTTTATACTTTGCTAGCCCTGTCTGCTGCGCACCCGCAGCTATAGCCCTTATCTCTTTTCTTCTAGATGCCATGTATTTTTAATTTTGAATGAGTGAATGTGTGATTGAGTGAATGTGGATGATGAAAAATCAGGGTTTGCTACTTTCCTGAAGATTCGCTCATCCACTCAATCACTCATTCACAACTTTTTCCTGGCGATACCGGCTTGCTTCCTGCAGAAACAGCAGGGCCTGGTTCAGGTAGTCTTTTGCAAAGGCCTCGCTTGGTTCATTTTGGTTGATCTGCAGCACTTTGCTCTTGAAGTCTGCACCAAAAGTGAAAATGCCAGGCTCAACAAAGTTCTTGTCAAACTCCTCCATGATGCTGTTCTGCGTATTGGTGCTCACATTTTTGTCTAGCAGCAGGCCTTTCGCTGTGCTGATGAAGGCAGCATAGCCGTAGTAAATGGCATCCGCAAAGCGCTTATCTTCCATCGCTTCTCCGGCCCATTCCAGCTTCTCATCGGCTTCATACAGCAGCGTCGCCACCAAGTCTATCATCACACCGGCACACTCCCCCACTCCAATGGCAGGTTGAAAATCATTTTGATGCCCCCAATCAATAAAGTCATCGGGTGTTAAAGTGGTAAGGTCAGTAAGCGGCTTTAGTAACTGGTAAAAATAGTCTTTACCGTTGCGGTCGTAGTAAGCATTAAAGCGTTCACCTTCCTGCTTCTTTGCCTGGTAATCGTTCAGCACATAGCGCAACACTTCGGGTCCACGCTTGCTTGGCACTTTCAGCAGCTTTTGCGCTATGCGGCCTTCACCGTTGTTCACGGTGCCGCCGCCTAATAGCACCTGCAGCGCCGGAACCACGTTTTTTCCGCTCTTGAGCGAGGAGCCATGAAAACCCAGATTCGCCATGCCATGCTGGCCACAGGAGTTCATACAGCCGCTTATCTTTATTTTAATGTCGGTGTTAAAGAGCATCTCCTGGTACTCCTGCACAATCACCTGCTCCAGTACTTTGGTGATATTCGTACTATTCGAGATGCCTAAGTTGCAGGTGTCGGTACCCGGACAGGTGGTAATATCGGCAACGCTGTTGAAGCCGGGCTCTGCAAGGCCCAATTCATCTAGCTGAGCAAAAAAGTATGGCAGCGCCTCTGCACGCACGTACTTCAGCAGCAAGTTCTGGCCCTGCGTAACACGTATCTCATCGGCTGCAAACTCCCGCACCAATGGCACCAACTTTCTGGCTGTAGTGCTACTGATGTCTCCAATTTGCACTTTGATATAGATACCGTAGAAGCCATCCTGCTTTTGGCTGAACACATTCGTCTTTAGCCACTTTTTATATTTATCGGTATCCTCCACTACGAAGTCAGGGATTTGCTTAGCTGCCGGAAGTGCCGGATTAAAATCTATACTTTTGTCTATCTCATAGACATGCGACTTTAGTGCCTTGTATTCCTCGTTCACCAGACGCATCACTTCATCCAGCCCCAGTTTTGCGATCAGGTATTTAAACCTGGCTTTGTTGCGGTTGTTGCGCTCCCCATAGCGGTCAAAAATGCGCAGTACGCCTTCTATAAGCGGAATCACCTGGTTCTCTGGCAGAAATTCAAAAGCTGTATGTGCCAGTGCCGGCTGAGCGCCTAACCCACCTCCAATCATCACTTTAAAGCCGCGCGCTCCATTTTTAAGCTTTGGGATAAAGCCCAGATCATGCATGTAAGACATCGCAGTATCGGAGTCGCTGGACGAGAAGGACATTTTAAACTTTCGCCCCATGTCCTGGCAAACCGGGTTTCGCAGGAAGTATCGGAAAGTAGCATCCGCATAAGGCGACACGTCGAAGGGCTCGTTCGGATCAACACCTGCCTCCGGTGAGGCCGTTACATTACGTACGGTGTTACCGCAGGCCTCTCGCAAGGTAATATCGTCCTGCTCCAGTTTCGCCCAAAGTTCAGGTGTTCTGTCCAGGCTCACGAAGTGAATCTGGATATCTTGGCGCGTAGTCAGGTGCAGGTTACCTGTTGAGTACTCGTCTGAAATATCAGCAATGCGCGTCAGTTGCTGGGTGGTCAGCTTTCCGAAAGGCAGTTTGATGCGCACCATCTGCACCCCTAATTGGCGTTGGCCATATACGCCACGCGCCAAACGCAGGCTCTTAAACTTATCTTCCTGGAGCTTTCCTTCGCGGTAAAGGCGTATCTTTTTCTCCAGTTCGATGATGTCTTTTTCAACTATGGGGTTTTCTATTTCTGTTCTGAAGCTTTGCATGCTGAAGGTATAAATTGCCGCCTAAGCGACCTGGTGGTACAATATGGTATAGGAGTTTCGGGCGCGGCCTATGTTGGCTGCGCTACAAAGGGGTGTATAAGTATAGATTTACCTAACAGGCGCGCATGCCTAACAACTGCTGCATACAGCAACAGCAGGCAAGGGCAAGGCACATAGCGGTAACTTGTGCAGCAATAGGTGCTGCAGCAAAGGAGTGGCGGAAGTATAAAACGGAAGTAGTGGCTGCTGTACGCATACTATCTGCTATGGAACACTGAAAAGCAGCTCGCAAAAGCGTTGCTTGATTTACCGCAGTATCAGTGCTCAAATAAAACGTGTGAAAAGCGGGCAGTTTGCCTTGGTGGCAAATAGATCAAAATCAAGCCCGAAAAAAGAGAGGGTTCCTTAGCAGGTACAACAGCAACAACACATCGCGGCAGAAGCGGTGGCAATAGAGGAAGCCAGGCTATTTTGAAGAGAAACGCTTCCGGATGCTGAGATGTAAATTGTCGTGTTCATGATTGTTTAAATTTATATTTTCCCTTTGTTGGGCAGGATGTGGCACCTTTCCGAAGCGGATGGTTGCCAGAGGGTCGTGGAGCCTGTTCTCTCGCCTCTTCGTCTATAAATTCTCTTGCGGTGTGCAACAGTATTCGCTGCAAATGTACTTAACAAAAATTAAAAAGATACAGAAGCAGCATATTTTTTAAGAATAAGACAATCAACAACTGGTAAAATGCCCATTTAAGCAAAGCAGGCGCACTTCCGCATGCTTCGGCTCTGCGTGCTACTCACCTCTCCTGCTACCATATCCGACCAATACTCTGTTTCGGCCTACTAACAGCTAATCGGGTTACTGCAGCCATTCATATAGAAATGAACTCTATTGGTATAATCTGTTTTATCAGCTCAAAAAAGCAGCTTTACTTTGCAATGTTAAGAAGTCATAAAAGCACTAATGAGGAACTTTCCCAGCTACAAAAGCACCAACTACTACCATACTTGTACACCATAACTATGAAGAAGAATCTACTTTTAATCCTGCTTGGCCTGAGCACCTCCGCCGTGCTGGCACAGGCACCACAGCAGGCTCGACCCCAGCAGCAGACAGCCATACCTGGCACAAGTGCTCCAAAGGGTAACGCTAAAATCAGCGGCACTATACTGGATGCCGATACGAAGCAGCCTATTGAGTTTGCCACCGTGGCGCTTATTAACCTCAGCACCGGCAAGCCCATTGATGGCACTATGGCTGATGATAAAGGCCGCTTTACCTTACAGAAAGTAGCCGCCGGCAAGTATAAACTGAATGTTTCGTTCCTGGGCTACCTGTTGCAGGCGGTAGAGAATGTGACCGTAGCCTCTGATAATGCTGAAGTGAATGTAGGAACAGTATCACTTGGCGCCGATACAAAGAAACTGAGCGAAGTAGTGATTACAGGCGAAAAGCCATTGGTAGAAGAGAAGATAGATCGCACCGTTTACAACGCTGAAAAAGACATTACTAACGCTGGCGGCAGTGCTGCCGATGTACTGCAGAAAGTGCCTTCGCTTAGCGTAGATACAGACGGTAACGTACAGCTGCGTGGTAGCGCTAACGTGCGGGTGCTAATCAACAATAAACCTTCTTCTATCATGGCGGGTAGCGTGTCTGATGCACTCAAGCAGATTCCAGCTGACATGATCAAGTCAGTAGAGGTGATCACAAGTCCATCTGCCAAGTATGACGCTGAGGGTACGGCTGGTATCATTAACATCATCACCAAAAAAGACAGCGGCCTGCAAGGTGTAAACGGCTCTGTGGCGCTTACAGGCGGCACCCGCTCCAGCAACGGCAATGCTAGCCTGAACGTGCGCAAAGGCAAGCTTGGCATTAACGCTAATGCCAGCACCGTGCAGTTCTACAACCATGGTGATATGCGCAATGTAACGCGCTTTTACGATGAGACTCAGCTACTACGCTCCCAATTTGGCGATACAGATATACGCGGAGGCTTTTACAACGGCATGTTGGGTTTTGATTATGAGCTTTCGCCGAAGAACAACATCTCTGGAAGTATCCGCCGCAACGGGGGTGAGTTTAAGATGGAGAATGATCAGAGCCAACTGGTTACCAGAGACGGCCAACCTTCTTCTGAGGAGAGTTTCAACACAGATATCGTTAACCGAAACAAGCGCTTGGGCACTGACCTGAACCTTGATTTTGTGCACACCTTTGATAAGCCGGGACAGGAACTTGCCATTCTGGGCCAATATACCATGACAGATGCAGACACCCGAAACTACCAGGACCGTTTCAACCAGGGAGAAACCCCTTTTCAGTTGCAGCGCAACAACAACGATGGCGCAAACAATGAGTTTACAGCACAGGTAGATTATGTGCATCCTTTAGAGAATAAAACAAATGTAGAGGTAGGAGCAAAAACAATCTTGAGAGATGTAAAAAGCGATGGTGTATCGCGCGACATTTTCCGGGACATTACGAAGTCTGAGATTCTAAATTTTGACTACGGACAAGATGTTTATGCCGCTTACGCTACCTATGGTTTTATTTTCAAGAAAGTGAACGTGAAACTGGGAGCCCGCTTTGAACAAACAGAAATAGATGCTGATTATTACAAGGAGGATACAGAAGGCAAGCCTTCAAGCTCTCCTTTTACCGACAGCTATAATAACCTTATCCCGAGTGTGGCTTTCTCTTATACTGTGAAAGAAAAACATACTTTCAAGGCTAACTTCACACAGCGTATCCAGCGCCCATCGCTGTTTTACCTTAACCCATTTGACCAGAACCAGGCACCAGGCACAGTAGTGCGCGGTTATCCAGAATTGGACGCTGAACTTACAGACCTGTTTGAGCTGGGATACAGTACATACTTTAAAACATCATTTGTTAGTGCTAACTTATACATGCGCCAAACTGATAATGCCATTGAAACAGTAAATGGCGACAACAGCGGCCTACCAGACGGAACGACAGTTTTAACTTTTGGTAACGTAGCCAAAAACAAAACCTATGGCATGAGTTTCTACGGGTCTATTAAGCCTGTAAACAAGTTGACAATCGGAGGATCATCGAACGTTTATTTTGTAGACCTAAAAAGTGATACCGTTTCAAACAGCGGCTGGATGTATAACATCAATGCTAATTCATCCTACGACTTCGGAAAAGGATTTAGCGCGCAATTTAACGGCGGGTTTAATTCTAGACGCATTAACCTGCTTGGGTCCTTTGCCTCCTTCTCTTACCATAGCCTGGCTTTCAAAAAAGAACTATTTGCTGGTAAAGGCGGTGTAAGTGTTGGCCTAGACAATCCATTCCGCAAAAGCATGAAGATGAAAAACGATGTGGCTGTTTACAACAAGGAGGGTAACCTGGAGTATGAGCAGAACATCCTCATCAACAACTACAACCGTGGAGCCCGTGTTACCTTCGATTACCGTTTTGGTAAGATGGATAAACAGAAGGCACCACGACGCAAACGCAGCATCCGCAACGACGACACCAAGCAAGGTGACGGCAACGGAGCAGGCGGCGTTCAATAAAAAAGACACACTACCTAGTTCTATCTACTACTAATTGGCAACGGCCTCACCTAACTGGGTGAGGCCGTTTGTTTGTTACAGCAGTATACTTCTAGACCTCGCAGCGTGCGCAGCTCCTACGAGCGGTATCGTGCGGACAGGTCGCAACCTGTCCGCACAAAACAGAACACTGCATCTTATGCAAACTCCGACAGCCTGAGCTACCTGATTGATCCCAGTCCTTGGGTTGAGCGCCTTGTGTATGTTGCGGTGCCCGCAAGGGCAGCCCGCAGCGGAGCGAGGGCAGCTTCAGGCACACAGCGCGATACCACAGGACGAGGCCCCCGCGGCCGTGAGCGCTCCAAAGCACGAAGTGAAACACTTAGTATTTGTGAACTGGAGGATGAATAGTGGCTAGAAAGGATAGCTTGTTTCTAACTGCGGCAAACAGCTGCAATGGAAGTATAAGCAAGGGCAGGTTTGGCTAAAGCTATTGCAAGGATGGCTCTGCGAGCCAGTTGAATTACAAACTCAACACCATAAAAGCACACAAGTCTGAAGACTTGCGGCATAATAGGGAAGATGAAGCAAGCAGTGGCTGTGGAAGTATAAGCTGAAACAAGTATAGTTAAGCTGTAGCACGTATGGCTCTACGAGCCAGTAGAGCTGAAAGCTCTACACCATAAGTAGGCACTAGCTATAAGCTAGCGCCAGCGGTAGTGGCTGTGAAAGTATAAGCAGGGCGTCTAATGCACAAGCAGACGCTGCGCCAGGTAAGTTGTTTCGAATTTGCAACTGCACTTAAAATGCTGATAACATAAACCCTTCCAGCAAAACATAATGAAAGAACGGCAGGTTTTAACTATCCTTGCAATAGAATAAATACCTGACATGCAAACAAACACTTTTAAAGGCGACACGACCCGCAACTGGCTTATCCGCTATGCCTTCTTCTTTATGGGCCTCATATGCTTTGGTTTAGGGATTGCTATCTCTGTAAAAGTTAAGTATCTAGGCCTGCACCCATGGGATGTGCTGAATGTGGCGTTCTCTCAGCGGTTTGGCTTTAGCATTGGCACGTGGAGCGTTATTATTGGCCTTGTCCTGATCTTTGTTTCACTGTTTGTCAGCAGAAAGTATATCAACATCGGCACCTTTCTGAACGCCCTGCTAATCGGCCCCATACTTGACTTTTTCCTATGGCTGGATGTACTTCCTGACGCTACCCATACCTGGCTCGACTACCTGTTGTTACTGCTCGGGATTATAATAGTAGGCATTGGAGGAGGTTTGTATGTGGCAGGAGGCATTGGGGCCGGCCCCCGGGATGGTTTTATGCTTACTATCTCTGACCGCACAGGATTCTCGGTAAGCAAGGCACGTATTGTGGTAGAATGTTTGGTGCTGGTGATAGGCTACTTGCTGGGCGGGCCGGTGTTTATCGTTACCTTCTTCTACACCTTTATTCTCAGCCCAATTTTCCAGGTTTCGTTAAAGCTATTTGCCCGCCTGCGCGATATGCTCTGTGAGCCGAAGCCGGCAGAGGCTAAGGTATAAAACAAAAAAGGCAGCCGGGGAGCTGCCTTTTTTGTTTACTTCAGAGTTTCGTAAAGCTTTTTCGTTTTCACGTGCAGGGAAAACCAGTCATAGTTGTTTCTTAGCATACTGAAGTTACTTCCCTCCACTACGCCATTCACGCCTTTTCTGGCGAGTGCATCAGCAATTACCTGGTCTTCAATCACAAAAGAGTCTACTACCAAGCCCCCGTTCACAAACGAACAAGCTAAACCCTGATCATCATTTTTGTAAAGCAGCGTGTGGCTGCTTTTTAGTCCGTTTTCGATTCTTTCCAGTTCTTTCATTTTTGCTATACTTCTACAGAACATACATTTCCCAAAGCTCAATAG
>NZ_JBHTLD010000049.1:0-24250 GCF_042678745.1 Pontibacter rugosus
AAAATTCACTGTTTAATTAGATTTCTTCTTTGAGCAACAGGTACAGGACACCATATACTTTTCTATACCGCTGCTACTGCTTCTTGTGCAACATGCATGTTATAGCAAGTATAGCAACAAGCAAGCCAAAGTATATAAAGAGCCTATATAGATTTGGAAAATATGTAAGACTTCTATCTTTCTTCTTGATAATGAGCTCACAAAAAAGTCCGGTAGTTAACCGGACTTTTAATTTCATAGAATTAGATTGTACTAAGGCATGGTTTATCGGCTCGGGAACATATATCCTAATGATAGCATAAATACGCCGTTCCTGAAGTTCGCGTCATCATCAGAGTCATAAAGGGTAGAGATGTCGCTGTTGTAGCGTACACCTATACTTAGGCCAAGCGGTGTAGAGGCGAGGCCAATACCTGCTGCGTATCCTAAAATTGTTCTCTTTAGGTCATCTGAGTCAATGTCAATGCTGGAATTGTCAAATTCGATTTTGTCCTGAATGCGAAAAGATACTTGAGGGCCAGCTTCAAAGTATAAAGGGCCAGCATTAATTTGTGCAAGAACAGGTACATCGATATAACCTAATCTAAATTTTATTTCTTCCAAGTCATCTAGCTTCGCGCCCTTCTGAGAGTACAGTATTTCTGGTTTGATGGAGAAGAAATCATCTACTACAGGAAAGTTAGCCATCACACCTGCATGAAAACCGAATCTCCTTTCATATCCAATATTATCAGCACGATCTCCCTCAAAGCCAGAGTAGTTCGCGCCTACCTTCACACCAAAGCGTGTCTGAGCTTGTGCGGCAAACACTGTAGTTAAAGTAAATAGAACTAATAAAAGCGTTTTTTTCATAAGTTAGATAGTTCGTTAAAACTGTATCAAGTGGTTGTGTAAAATCAGTTACACTTACCTGATGTAAGCCTATTACGGAAAGACATTAGAAAAGTATGTAAAGCTGATGTTAGATTTTAAGAAGCTATAAAGTTGTAAAGCCAGCCGGAGGTAATAAATACAAACAAGGAGAGGCAACCAGTTGGCTGCCTCTCCTTGTTATTTAGTTGTATAAAAGCTCCTTTGCAGGCAAAAGCGTTAACCAGCCCAGCCTTCTCTATCGAGGCTGCGGTACTGAATTGCCTCTGCTAAATGCTCTATTTTAATGTCAGGGCTATCGGCAAGGTCGGCAATGGTGCGGCTTACTTTCAAAATACGGTCATAGGCACGTGCCGACAAACCAAGGCGTTCCATCGCAGTTTTCAGCAGGGTGCGACCTGCCTCGTTTATCTGGCAAAGCTCCTTAACCATTTGCGAAGGCATCATGGCATTAGAGTGTATCTGCGGCATTTCTTTGAATCGCTCTGACTGTACTTTTCTGGCCCGAACCACACGCTCTCGCACAGATGTGCTATCTTCAGCCTTTCGGGTAGCAGTCATCTCATCGAAGGTGACAGGCGTAACTTCTACGTGCAGGTCTATGCGATCGAGCAAAGGGCCACTAACCTTGTTTAAATAGCGCTGCACTACACCGGGGCCACATACACATTCTTTGTCAGGATGATTATAATAGCCGCACGGACAAGGGTTCATACTTGCCACCAACATAAAGTTAGCCGGAAAATCGATAGTGGTTTTGGCACGGGAAATGGTAACACGCCGCTCCTCCAGCGGCTGTCGCATTACCTCCAGCACCGTCCGTTTAAACTCTGGCAACTCATCTAAAAAAAGTACGCCGTTATGAGAAAGTGAAATCTCACCAGGCTGCGGATTGCTGCCGCCTCCTACCAAAGCCACATCAGAAATAGTGTGGTGCGGCGCGCGGTAAGGGCGTGTAGTAAGCAGCGAGGAAGCTTCTCCCAACTTGCCGGCCACAGAGTGAATTTTAGTTGTTTCCAGGGCCTCGTGCATCGAGAGTGGCGGAAGTATAGATGGCAGGCGCTTGGCCAACATGGTTTTGCCGGCACCCGGCGGACCGATCATAATTAGGTTATGGCCACCTGCAGCGGCAATCTCAAGCCCGCGTTTAATATTCTCCTGGCCCTGCACATCCGCAAAATCGGCGGCATATTGATCTACGGTGCTGTTAAAGATATCACGTGTATCAATTACTACCGGCTCTATATCACGTTTTCCATCTAAAAACTCTAGGGCTTCCAATATGTTAATTACCCCAATCACGTCCAAGTTATTCACAATAGCTGCCTCCTGTGCATTTTGTGCCGGAAGTATAAATCCTTTAAAGCCTTCTTTGCGAGCTTGTATGGCAATAGGCAGTACACCTTTGATCGGGCGAAGCGAACCATCCAACGACAGCTCTCCCATGATCATGTATTGTGAAACTTTATCTGGAGCTATTTGGCCAGAAGCGGCAAGTATACCCATGGCCAACGTTAAATCATAAGCGGCACCTTCTTTCCGAATATCAGCAGGCGCCATATTGATGACGATCTTCTGGCGCGGAATCTTGTAACCGTGTTGCTTTAGGGCGGCTTCAATGCGCTGCTCGCTTTCTTTTACCGCATTGTCAGGCAGGCCAACCAGAAAGTACTTTGTGCCAGCACTAACGCTAACCTCCACCGTGATAGTATAAGCATTTACACCTTGCACGGCGCTGCCATAGGTTTTAATGAGCATCTTGTAACTTGTTATTGTAATGTTATTTTGTGGCGCAACACCACCCAAAGCTACAAAGTTCTACATTTTGCACTAAATAAAGAAAACGCGCCTTTAGGGTTTCTATGGCTGGTTTAGCCACGTGGTGGCTGGATGCACGGGCAGGTACGTGTTAGTTATGGCTTTGCCTTTTTCATGTACTGTAATAGCGGTGCAGAGGCTGTCGGGCAGCGCAACCTCAAACGTGATACCTTCCGGCTGGCTGTCGTACAGGTACACCCGTTGCTTTGCATCGTTCTGATAATAAGCCAGCGGCTCTAGTTGGCTATACTTTTGCCTGATTTCAGAGAGAGGCTTGCCAGTGCTGATTCCCTCAGGTGTCTGGAACTGCGGTGAATTTACCTGTATCTGCTTTACCGTTGGTGTGGGCTTGTCGCTGCCAAAATCAGCTTCCGTGTATACTACCAGGTAGTGCTGTGGCTGGTCTGTCTTCTGGTTGGTCCAGTAAAGCAGCGCTTTGCCCATGGCGGCATCCGTGCTGTCGGGCTTACCAAGCGTGGCTGATAATGCACTGCCTGCCATGCCTACTTCTACCTGCCCTATTCTTTTGCCGGGTATAATAAGATAAGCTGAATCAAGGGGTTGAGGCTCCGGAGTTTGTGCAGCGGCAGTTGTATCTCCTGCTGCCTGCTCAACTTCTGCCTGGTTGCGGTTTTCCTGGTTTTGGCAGGAGGCAAAGCAAAGTATAGATAGCAGTAGGAGGTATGGTTTTATTTTCATTTGTTATTTACTTAAAGGTGCACCCTTGGCATACGTATAAGTGCATCTTTTAAGTAAACAAAAGCGGTTGCATGTAAGAGCTTGTTTACATTTCATTTTTGCAAGCGAAAACTACTTTGCCAGAACCCTTTCCAAGCAGGTTGCAGCGCAAAGGATGAATTTTAAACATGCTCTAATTGTATGCAACCGCTTTTGTTTCTAAAAACTGTAGGTAGGGCTATGCTAACTTCTGTTCAATCAGAAGTATGAGTATATGAATAACCTTGATATGTATTTCCTGTACACGATCGGCATAGCCAAAGTGAGGCACACGAATTTCTACATCGCACAGCGGGGCCAGCTTTCCTCCGTCTTTACCGGTAAGGCCAATTACTACCATGCCTTTTGCTTTTGCCGCTTCTGCCGCTCTGATTACGTTGCCGGAGTTGCCGCTGGTGCTGATGGCCAGAAGTACATCGCCTGCGTTTCCCAAAGCCTCCAGGTAACGCGAGAACACATATTCATAGCCATAGTCGTTGCCAACGCAGCTCATGTGGCTTGGATCGGAGATGGAGATGGCAGGTATGGCTTTACGATCGTTACGGTAGCGGCCAGTTAGTTCTTCGGCAAAGTGCATGGCATCGCACATAGAGCCACCGTTGCCGCAGCTCAGTATTTTTCCGCCGTTCTGTACTGCCTTAGCCATAGCATCGGCAGCTTGTTCTATTGAAGAGATGTTTTGTGTATCAGACAGAAACGCGGTAAGCACTTCCTGTGCCTGCGTTAGTTCTGCCAGTATGGTGGTAGCTGTCATGTAATAGTTTATTGCGATACTTCTTCCTGTTGCAGGGCTTTCTCTGCCTGGATATTGCTCCTGAAAGCCTGTCGCTTCTCGTAGAGCTCTGCTTTCAAGCCATTTATTTTCAATTCTGCACGATGCCGGTCATGCTTCAAGTTGGCAATGTAAAGATTGCTAACCAGTACCCGGGCCAGCATAATAACGCCTCCCGCTGCTATCAACAACTGATACAGCGTTAGCGCTTTATCGTCTGAGGAAATATTTAAAAATGAATTTGCGTCTATTATACCGGCTAAAAGCAGTACTGTAAAAATAATATAGGCAAATACAATCACGTCAAGAAGCCCTTGGAGTGTTTTCATGGAGCGTAGTCGGTTTGGGTGCAACAACAGGTTCGGCTAAATATAATTAGAAAATATGATTTTCCCGAACCGCTGCGCTTTAAATCAACCTGCAACACCACTTTTGCCCCAGCGAAGTAAGAATTTACCGCTACACCGTTAGTTGCATCTGTGTTAGTTTAGCGTATAATCCACCTCGTTCCTGTAGCTCCTCATGTGTGCCGCGCTCTATAATCTGGCCTTGCTGCAGCACCAGAATCTGGTCTGCGTGTTGTATAGTGCTTAAGCGGTGTGCAATCACCACCGATGTGCGGTTCTTCATCAGATTTGTCAGTGCTTCCTGTACCAGTTTCTCCGACTCTGTGTCCAGGGCTGAGGTAGCCTCATCCAAGATAAGTATAGGCGGGTTCTGAAGTATAGCTCGGGCAATGCTGATGCGTTGCCGCTGGCCACCGGAAAGTTTGCCGCCACGGTCGCCGATCATGGTTTGGTAGCCATTTTCTGCCTGCACAATAAATTCGTGCGCATTCGCAATCTTAGCGGCGGCTATCACATCTGCTTCCGTTGCATCGGTTTTGTTAAAGGCGATGTTATTGTAAATGGTATCGTTAAAAAGTATAGACTCCTGCGTCACCACACCCATCTGCGCCCGCACCGACTGCATGGTATAGTCGCGGATGTCATGGCCATCTATCAAAATAGCCCCGGCCGTAGGGTCGTAGAAGCGTGGCAACAGGTCTGCTAAAGTAGACTTACCTCCTCCTGATGGGCCAACTAGCGCCACGGTTTTTCCTTTTGGTATAGTAATGTTGATGTTTTGCAATACAGGTTTATCACCGTAAGCAAAAGCAACATCTCTGAACTCTATCTTTTCCTCGAAAGTAGGCAACACTCTGGCGTTTGGCTTATCTGTTATCTGCGGCACAGCATCTATTACCTGCAGCACCCGATCACCAGACACCAAACCGCGCTGTATGTTACTGAAAGCTGCCGACATGGCTTTGGCTGGTACCAGTACCTGCGAGAAAAGCACGATATAGGTGATGAACTCACTGGCTGACAATTCTGACTCTTGGTTTAGAACCAGCGTACCGCCATAGAGTAGCAGCCCTGCCACTACCGATACTCCTAAAAACTCAGACAGGGGAGAAGCTAAGTCGCGTTTGTTGGCAATAGAACGCTGGATGCGGGCGTAGCGGTTGTTCTGGTCATAGAACTTGCTAAGTATAAACGGTTCTGCATTGAAGGCTTTTATTACCCGCATGCCGCTCAGCGTTTCATCTATGATGGTAAGTATAAAGCTGAGAGAATCCTGGCCTTGCTGTGCCTTGCGCTTTAGCCGTTTAGATATACCGGCAATAATACCACCAGATATTGGAAGCAGGATGAGCGAGAACAGGGTAAGTTCTGTTGACATGCTGAAGAGCAGCACGAAAAAAGCAATGATAGAGATAGGCTCCCGCACCACCACCGTCAGCGTGTTTACGACAGAGCTTTCTACTTCCTGTATATCTACCGTCAGGCGCGTCATCAGGTCGCCTTTGCGCTCGTTGCCGAAATAGCCCAGATGT
Organism: Pontibacter rugosus; assembly: GCF_042678745.1. Taxonomy (NCBI): domain Bacteria; kingdom Pseudomonadati; phylum Bacteroidota; class Cytophagia; order Cytophagales; family Hymenobacteraceae; genus Pontibacter; species Pontibacter rugosus. The sequence goes on from NZ_JBHTLD010000049.1 coordinate 6,078, forward strand.
AGCTGCGTGATGCGCTCGTACACCGTTTGGCGCATATTGCGTACCACGTGCGCCCGCAGTTCCCCCACAATCCGGAAGGCTAGGTAGCGGAACACGTTCGCCAGAAATACCGAAACGATGATCATGCCGCAGACAAAAAGGAGTGCTCCCGCACGTCCTTCCTGTAAGATAATCTGGCCAAAATGATAGTAGAAAAACTCTTTGAAGAATTCGAGGTTGAGTGCAAAATCAGGCTTGGTAGCCGCCATCAGTACTGCCTTTTGCTGTCCTACTTTGCCAAACAGCACATCCAACAAGGGAACAAGCAGCGTGAAGTTAAAGAGGCCGAATATGATGCCCAGTATAGTATAAAGCGAGTATAGCGGCACAAACCGGCTGTAGGGTTTGGCGTACTGAAGTATGCGAAGGTAGGTCTTCATGTTATGTATGGATGCTGGTTGCTTTGCCGGCACTAGCCTTTGCCACAGATCAGCAACGTAGGGAGCAGCAATAGGTGCCGCCCGCAATTCGGTTAAATGGTTTCAAAACAGCAGTACAAGTCACTGCTCTCAAGCTGCTGCAAAGATACTTAAATAGAATGGAGAACTCTGAATTGTGCGACAGAATTGACGTGTGATCAATACAAAAGCAGGCAGAGGCGCTCCGAAAGCGCCTCTGCCTGCTTTTGTATAAGTATAAGTTGTCTGTAAACACCCCTGCCCTTCCGAGGAAGGGAGTCTTCAGCACGAGAAGAATTCTCCTCGCCCCTTGGGGAGAGGGTTAGAGGGTATGCTGGCCGCTGTACTTTGGCCGCTGCACTTGTAGGTCTCTGCTAGCCCGCGAGATTATAAACACGACATCATTATAAGACACAAGTTGAAAATTTGCGCCATTAGCTGATATTCCCCTCCTCGGAGGGCTTGGGGTGGGTTTACACAGGTGAATCTTAATCCTCAGCCCAAACGATTAAAACTCATGCAGCCTTTGCGGAATATTCCAGCGAAAGGCAAATGAAGTAAAGGTGGTATTCAGGTCAAAGGCGTTATCGTCGGCATCAGTGCGGCGAATTATCTGCTTCAGATCCAGGAACACGTTGTGGCGCAGCTGGAAGGACGCAGTCAGGTCGAGGTGCAACTGGTTGGTTTTTACTCCTTGCCCAATTTCATTGCCATAGGTGCCAGGGCGGTTGTAGTAAGGGCGCAACACATTTCCGCCGTAGTTTAACGAGTCTGTGGGCGTCATTCTGTCCTGGCCGTATTGGGTGGCAATAGCTTTGCCCGTTAGCATCAGGCGCGGGATTGGCTGATAGTATACCACACCTACCAGCTCTAGTAAGTTAGCGCCTGTAGGGTGTGCCAGTGGCTGGCGGTAGTGTTGGTAGTTGGTGAACTCTGTGCGGTGCTGGTAAGTATAAGGGCGGATAATGTTCATCTCTCCCTGAATATCTAAGTTGCTCAGACCAAAAGCATCAATATACTTTGCCCCAATCTGGCCCGCTTGCTTGTTAGCCCACCAGCCATCGCCAGCCTTCACCTCGTTCAGCACAAACTCGTCTAACTGCAATTGGCCGTATAGTTGCACCCTATTAGCGATATTCCAGCGGAAATCGGCACCGAGCATGGCATTATCAGAGCTTCCAAGGCCTTGTTCTATACTTCTGTAAAAGATGATGGGGTTAAGGTACTGCAGCTCAAACTTGCCTTCGCCACGCGCAAACACTACTTGCTCAAACAGCCCGAAGTTAAAGTTATCGGTTACGTTTACACCCAGGCGGTGCAAAGCCATGTACTTTTTCGGGAGCAGCTCATCGTTACGGTCGGCCGTGGCAATCAGTTCCTGGAACAGGTTCATATAATGCAGCTTCCATACCTTGGTGTTCAGCTTCAGGAAAAAGGCCGGTGGTGCGTAATCAGAGTATACCAAAGAGCGGTAGCCATCCCCAATCACGTGGCGGTCGTGGCCCAGCTGTATTTCCACGTGCTTGCTTAGGGCATAATTAAGGTAACCACGTGCCGTGATAAAGTCGTAGCCTCCTTCCTTAAAGTTCTTCCACAGGGTTTCGTGAGGCACCACACCGTCGCGGCGAATGCGGTTGTTTACATACAGTGGAAACCGTGCCTGGTTCTCACCTACAAAAGCATAGAATCCAAAGCGTTTGTCAATGCTGCCCTCTAACTGCACACCGCGTGTGTTAATGTAACGAGCGCCGTCGGTGTTATTATCCAGACCCACTTCAAAATGTATTACCGGGTTTACACGAAGCGTAAAGTCCTCCGTTTCCACATGATACAGGTCTGTCTTGTTTCGGTAAAAATAGTTGAGGATTGGCTTACGGCTATCGTTGTCTTCTTGGGTTGTATAGTTCCAGTTGTCGTTCAATAAATACTGCGTATTAAAGGCATCCACGCGTGTGCGGGCATTGCGTGCGCCAACTTCAGCCAGCTGTGCTACATCGCGGCGGCCATAGGGGCGTACTGCTGTATGCATTTCCGGCACCTGATCGCCATACTTTATCTGGTAACGGTCTATCAGGTGATAGGTGTCAGGGTTGTAAGGCATATATACATCCTGTGCCTGCACGGCCAGGGATGCAAACGCTAAGGTTAGGGCACCAAGTATACGTTTCATGAAGTGCTGTTTAGCAAAAGAATCTGATTTGTAGAATGCGAATGTACTGCTTTTGAGTATTAAAGTTCTGCTGTCTAAGCTTATTTTATACGGTCATGTTGATTTATGATTCGTGGATGCTGCTGCCTAACAAGCATTTACAGACTGATGCTGTATAGCCTAAGGTAGAAGCTGTGCGTGTGGAGCAGTGGTATGTTCGAAACAAGGGTGCCTATAAGAGAAGCAGGATGTTACTACAAATTATGAGCAGGGGCTGGTACAAAAACAGCAGTAAGCTTGGTGCAAGCACAGGACCTTCCGTATCTTTAAGCCAACAACACATGCGCATGGAAAAGAATAACGTAAATATCCTGACAGATACCCCTTCGCTTGCGAACCATTTTGTGGCCGAGCTCCGCGATATTTCAGTACACGGTGATAGTCTCCGCTTCCGCCGGAATCTGGAGCGGCTGGGCGAGCTGCTTGCTTACGAAATTTCTAAAACGCTGCCTTATAGCAGTACTACACTTCAAACACCGCTGGCAGAAACACAAACACAACTGCTGACCGAGCAGCCGGTGCTTGCCACTATTCTGCGAGCAGGCTTGCCACTGTACCAGGGCATGCTCAACTACTTTGATAAAGCGTACAGCACATTTGTAGGCGCATACCGGGTGGAGGAGGAGAATACGCAGCTTCAGATAAACATGGAGTACCTGGCCTCTACCAACCTACACGACAAAATCCTTATCCTGGCAGATCCTATGCTGGCTACAGGCCGTTCGCTGGTAAAATCGTACCAGGGCATGCTGCGCCACGGCAAGCCAAAGCAGGTGCATTTTGCGGCTGCCATTGCTGCCCCAGAGGGGCTGGCTTATGTGCAGGAGCAAGTGCCAGAGGCGTACATCTGGCTGGGCGCACTGGATAGCCACCTGAACGAGAAGTCTTACATCATTCCTGGGTTGGGAGATGCCGGAGACCTTGCCTTTGGCCCTAAAGTATAGCCTGAACCTTTGTGCTAGAGCGCCTGTTAAAGACTAACTTCTTTAACTAGCTATTTTTTAGTTGATTAGCCATGTAAGTTGTTGGAATAATGATGGAATTATTCTAGGTGTATTGCGTATACTATAATGATCCAGCTGTTTTAAAAGTTGGAGTACAAATTTAATCTGATCCTACTGTGTTTATAGAATTGATGAAATACCTAACGGTATACCTGATCAGTATGGTCAAATTTTTTGGTGGTCCGGTTACTGGCGTATCCTTAGGTTTAACTTATACAGAGACGGCGTTACTTACGGTGGCAGGTATGATGACAAGCGTTGTTATATTCTCTATCGTTGGCAGAGCTGCATCTAAGTGGCTGTCGGCGCGGCGCCGGGCAAAGCAAAAGCCTATGTTTTCTAAAAAAAGCCGTCGCATTGTCCAGATCTGGTGCCGCTTTGGTATAACGGGTGTTGCTTTTCTCACGCCAATCCTGCTCACTCCGATATTCGGTACTATTGTCGCTTCCTTGTTTGGTGCACCGCGTAAGCACATTTTAATTCACATGCTTTGGAGTTCAATTTTCTGGAGTGCTATACTTAACCTGATGGTTTTCGAGTTTGGGCAAATGGCGGAAGGTTTGCTGTTGAGTATAACTAATTTTTAACAAGAGGCGGTAATCTAATTTAGTTTAGCCGTGAAGCAGCAATAGTTTTCCCTCGCCCAAGTATAAATGCTGCTCTAGCTTCTACTTATATAAATAAGCTGTCACAACTACTCCACAAGTATAAGTTTCATGGCTGGCGGTATCAAACGGATAGGCCGTGACCTGTCCCTGCGGAGATGGCTATGTGAAGCGTTCCCATTCCCTGATCTGGTAATGTCGCAAGTTTAGCGGAGCGTAACTTGTGACGGGGCATATGGCAAGTTTTCAACTTGCTTTCTGCGTGAGCAGAAATTAGGCGGTACCAGTTGATGTAGATTGCTTTCTGCGCGATACCTTTATCGAGAGGCCTTGGCCCAGTCGTGAGCGCTACAAATTATAGATATTGGAGCTGTAGGATGAGCGGCAGTTAGAGAGAATAACTTGTTCAAAGAAGCTGAAACCAGAAACGATGGAAGTAGATTACGTCAAGTATAGCTAAGCTAATGCAAGCATGGCTTTTCAAGCCAATAGAGCTGGAAGCTCTACACCATAGTAGGCACTAGCTGCAAGCTAGCGCCAGCCTAATGTTTGGAAATTGGTGGATAAGCAGCAACTAGAAAGAACAGCTTGGCTGAAGATGCAAAAGTAGTGGCTATGAAAGTGTAAGTTAGAACAATTATAGCTAAGCTGTAGCAAGTATGGCTTTTCAAGCCAGTTGAGTTACAAACTCAACACCATAGTAGGATACAAGTCTGAAGACTTGCACCATAATAGGTGCTGCGCAAGTACAGCCGTCGCTAAGCAAGTATGGCGGCTCAGCCAATACGCTTTAAACAAAAACAGCAACCGTTTCCGATTGCTGTTTTACATTTATTTTTTTCTATTTCCCTTCTTCTTCGTCTTCTGCCAGAAAGAATTCTTAGGATCTCCGCTCTTCTTGCCCTTCTCAAAGTTAGACTTGTGGCGACTCTTCTTCTCATGAAAAGCACCTTTGAAGTCAGGATTCTCGCGGCGTTTCTGCCGATCTATGTCGCGGGCCATTTCCTGCTGCTCCTCAAAAGGGGTTTTAAACTCTTTTACCTCTTCTGGTTTTGGCACCTGCTGTATCTTCATGCGGATGATCTCTTCGATCTTGTGCACATGATACATTTCAGCCTCAGTGGCAAACGTAATGGCGGCTCCAATATTCTCGGCACGGCCTGTGCGGCCAATGCGGTGCACATAATCCTCGTAAATAAGCGGCACATCAAAGTTAATCACATGGCTCACCATGGTTACGTCTATACCGCGTGAGGCAACGTCGGTGGCAACCAAAAAGCGCACTTCGCCGCCTTTGAAAGCCTCCATAGAGTTAATGCGCGTATTCTGACCTTTGTTGCCATGTATGGCACGTACCTCTCCATAGTTGCGGTGCTCCAAAAACTTTGATACACTCTCAGCGTTCTTCTTGCTGCGGGTAAAGATGATAACGCGATTAAACGTTTCAGCATCCTGAATCAGGTGCTCCAGCAGTTCGATCTTCGTGCGCAGGTTTGGCACCTGGTACAGCACATGCGTTACTGTTTCTACAGGAGTGGCCTGTGGGGTAACCTCTACCCGCGTCGGGAACTCCAGGAATTCCTCTGATAGCTCCACAACTTTATCAGGCATGGTAGCTGAAAACAGCAGGTTTTGGCGCTTGCGTGGAATCACCTCCAGCAACTGGCGGATCTGCGGCATAAAGCCCATGTCCATCATCTTATCGGCCTCGTCCAGTATCAGCGTTTTCAGGTCTTTCAGAATAAGCTCACCTTTAAAGTATAGCTCCATCAGGCGCTTAGGTGTAGCCACAATGATGTCAATACCCTTGTTCAGGATTTCGATTTGTGTTTTAGGCCCTAAGCCACCGTAAATAGCAGTGTGGCGCACATCAGTGTATTTGGCTAGCAGTGTAATGTTTTCCTCAATCTGCATCACCAGTTCGCGGGTAGGCGCGATGATAAGCGCACGCGGGTGCTGGCCCTGTGCGTACTTTATCTTCATGAGCAGCGGTAACAGGAATGCAGCTGTTTTACCTGTGCCGGTTTGGGCAATGCCCAGTATATCATGCCCAGCCATGATCAGCGGAATAGCCTGCTCCTGTATAGGTGTAGGCTTCTCGTAACCAGCTTCCTCAATAGCGTTCAGCAGCTGTTTGTTCAGCTTAAAATCCTCAAATGTAACGGTCTCTTTCTCTGCTTCTTCGGCCATGGCTGTGGTACTTATACTTTGTGTTGAGTTACAAAGGTACGGGAAAAATGGTTAACACAGATTAAAGGTAGCCTGCCTGAGCGGAACAGTGCGTGCAGGTTGCCATTGCTTTATATCAGGCATGATTAATTGGCTCAGCTACAAACGCTATGCAGGTGTGGCGCAAGCAGCACAAATTTGAATCATGCCACTCCAGCCTGAGAATAGCATCGGGATATACTCTTAACCATAAAAAGGAAGAGTAAGTATAAGCTAACCTTTCAACCTTTCCTTAGTTCCCCTATATTAGCAACATGAAAACTATCCTCATAAAGAACGCTCAACTCGTAAACGAAGGAAGTATAACGGCTGCCGATGTACTGGTAAAGGACGGTCGCATTGCGCAGATCGGGCAAAGTATAAGCACTGAAGCGGATGAAACCATCGACGCCACTGGACTGCATTTGTTGCCCGGTGTAATTGATGACCAGGTGCATTTCCGGGAGCCGGGCCTCACCCAGAAAGCTAACATAGAAACCGAAGCCAGAGCGGCGGTGGCAGGTGGTACTACCTCTTTTATGGAGATGCCAAACACGGTGCCTAACGCTACCACGCAGGAACTGCTGGAGGACAAGTATAAAATAGCCGCTGAAACCTCGCTGGCAAACTACTCCTTTTATATGGGAGCTACCAACGATAACTTATCTGAGGTGCTGCTTACTAACCCGAACACCGTTTGCGGCATCAAGATATTCATGGGCTCCTCTACGGGCAATATGCTGGTGGATAACGAAGAAACGCTGGAGCAGATCTTCTCGAAAGCCAAGCTGCCGATTGCCGTGCATTGCGAGGACGAGCAGACCATCCGCGATAACATGGCGGTATATGAGGCAAAGTATGGCGAGGACATTCCAATAGAATGCCACCCCGAAATAAGAAACGAAGTGGCCTGTTTTAAGTCTTCTTATCTGGCTGTGAAGCTGGCCGAGAAGTATAATACGCGTCTGCACATCCTGCATATTTCCACCGAAGAAGAGCTGAAGCTTTTCCGCAATGATATTCCGCTGGAGCAGAAGCGCATTACAGCAGAGATATGTGTGCACCACCTGTGGTTTGATAAAGCAGATTACGACAAGTATGGCACCCAGATAAAATGTAACCCGGCTGTAAAAGAGCATCGCCACAAAGAAGGACTGCTGCAGGGGCTGCTGGAGGATAAGCTGGATGTAATTGCTACGGACCACGCGCCACACCTTTGGGACGAGAAGCAGGCTAAGTATAAAAAAGCGCCATCGGGGGTGCCGCTGGTACAGCACTCGCTGCAGATGATGCTGGAGTTTGTGAAACAGGGCAAACTGACGCTGGAGAAAATGGTGGAGAAGATGGCGCATGCCCCGGCTATCCTTTTTAACGTGCGCGAGCGCGGCTACATAAGAGAAGGCTATTGGGCTGACCTGGTGTTGGTAGACCTGAACAAGCCTTATACTGTGACTAAAGAGAACACCTACTACAAGTGTAACTGGTCGCCGTTTGAGGGGCACACGTTTAGCTCAAGTATAGCGCATACTATCGTTTCCGGGCACCTGGCCTTTTCTGAAGGAGCGTTTGATGAGAGTAAGAAAGGGGAAAGGCTGCTGTTTGATAGACAGGAAGTATGAACTTAGAGCAATTTAAAGAGCTACACACCCGCTTCTTCGGCAAACAACTGCCGGAGGAGGTGCTAGCTTCAGAAGCGTATGAAGCATATGCTGATGCCATACATGAAGATGAAGCCTGCTATAACTGGGCCACAGCTGAAAAGCTAAAAGCCAAAGGCTTCGACTACGCAGGTTACTGCTGTATGATGATGGCAGATAAAGTATACCAAAGCCTGGATGAAGACGGGGAAACCAAGTATGGTGAACCCGACGTGATCATTAATAAATGGGACGAAGGGCTGTATGGCATCCCCATACATGATGGAGGCTCCTCCATGGTGGTAATTAACTACTGCCCTTGGTGCGGAACTAAGCTTGCTAAGTAAAGCAAAGGCAATTCTGCTGGACAGGCTATAGTAGCAGGTATATATTCAGAAAAAATATACTTCTGATTTATAGTTTATTATGCTTCTGCAGCGATTTATGAGCTAAAAAATGTGCGGCTGCTATTGCATTCTGTGAAATGCTATGTATATTTGCACACTCAAACGAGAAAACGGTGGTTGTAGCTCAGTCGGTTAGAGCACCAGATTGTGATTCTGGGGGTCGTGGGTTCGAGCCCCATCTTCCACCCCAAGCCCTTGAAGCTGAAACTTCAAGGGCTTTTTTGTTTACCTTTGCCCTGTGTGAATGGCAGTGTGCCCAGGCTCATTTCATTCACCCATTCAAAATTCAGTCATTCAAAATTAAAAAAATATGAGTTTAACAGTAGTTGGTTCGATGGCGTTTGATGCGCTGGAGACTCCCTTCGGAAAAACAGATAAAATTGTAGGTGGTGCGGCAACGTACATCTCGCTGTCAGCTTCTTATTTCGTGAAGCCGGTAAACGTGGTATCCGTAGTGGGCGGTGACTTCGACCAGGATCACATCAAACTGATGCACGAGCGTAACATCAGCACCGAAGGCGTGCAGGTTAAGGAGAATGAGAAGTCTTTCTTCTGGTCTGGCCGCTATTTTAATGATATGAACAGCCGCGAAACACTGGTAACAGAGCTGAACGTGCTAGGCGATTTCGACCCGATTATTCCAGCTAGCTACCAGGGCTGCGAATTCCTTATGCTGGGCAACCTAGCCCCGCAGGTGCAGAAAACGGTTATCGAGCGCCTGACTAGACGCCCGAAGCTGGTTGTAATGGATACCATGAACTTCTGGATGGATATTGCCCTGGAAGAACTGAAAGAGACTATGAAGCTGGTGGATGTGCTTTCTATTAACGACGAAGAGGCGCGTCAGCTAAGCGGCGAATACTCTTTGGTGAAAGCAGCTAAGAAAATCATGGCGATGGGGCCAAAGTTCCTGATCATCAAAAAAGGTGAGCACGGTGCCCTGTTGTTCAACGAAGATAAAATATTCTTTGCGCCAGCCCTTCCGTTAGAAGAAGTATTTGACCCAACCGGAGCAGGAGATACGTTTGCCGGTGGCTTTATCGGCTACATTGCCAGCACAGGTGATATCAGCTTTGAGAACATGAAGCGTGCCGTGATCCATGGTTCTGCCCTGGCATCTTTTTGCGTAGAAAAGTTCGGAACAGAGCGCTTGAAAAATCTTAGCCAGGAAGAAATTGATGCACGTGTGCAGCAGTTTGTAAACCTGGTGGCTGTAGATACGGTGGTGCAGTAAACATAGTAAAAGTGTATACTTTGGAAAGGGAGGCTCTGGCCTCCCTTTTTGTATTTATGCGGTATAGGCTATATTAGGATATCTTTGCTGTTTTGTAACAAAATATGCTCGGAAGGGGTAAAACTAAGTATAGAATCAATGAGGAGACAGAGCTATGAACGAAGATAAAAATAACAATAAAGAGAGACTGCAGAAGCAATCAGAAGCTGCTGCAACATCAAAAGTAGAAAACAAGCGCCAGCAGGAAGGTTATACTGACCAGGTACAAATTGATCCTGCTAAAAAGTCACTTCAGGCAGATGATGCCAAAGTGCAAAACCCTAACCGAAACCTGGCAGAAGGTGGCAATAACTCTCGTTACACAAAATCGAAGTAGTTAACGCAACCATCTGATCCAAAATAAAGCTATGAAAACGTAAGAGGAGGACTGCTCACCGAGCTATCCTCCTTTTTTTGTGCCTTAAAGTGTGCCGCTGCAGCCTTAAATGGTTATCTTGTGATGCTCCTACTTAAGCTGCATGTATAAAACTGATATCTGTATACTTGGTGCCGGCCCGGGTGGTGCCACCGCTGCGCTCCATCTGGCTAACAAAGGTATTCCCTCCCTTCTGATTGATAAGGCAGCTTTTCCGAGAGATAAAATATGCGGCGATGCCCTTAGCGGCAAAGTGGTAAATGAGCTGCGTCGCATTGCTCCTGAGTTGCCCGAACTACTAGGTACACAGCAGGAGGCCCTGCCATCCTGGGGAATTCATTTTATCTCACCGGGAGGTCATAAATTAAGCGTTCCTTTTTTGCAGAACTATAATGCAGCTAAGGATGTGCCGGCCGGGTACATCTCCAAGCGAATTTATTTCGATAATTTTCTGGTGGAGCAAGTACGGCAGCGGCCGGAGATAGAGCTGTGGGAAAACGTGGAGATGACCAAGTATGAACGTGAAGAAGATGGCAGTTTTATACTTCGAAACAAGCAGGGGGAGGCGCTGGTGCAGGCAAAATTACTGCTGGTTGCCAACGGGGCACAGTCAGGCTTTACAAGACATATAGCAAATCTACAGCAGGAACCGGAGCACTACTGCGCTGGCCTGCGCGCTTACTACAAAGGCGTTACAGGTATGGATGCCGATAACTTTATTGAGCTGCATTTCTTCAAGGATTTTCTGCCGGGTTACCTGTGGGTGTTTCCGTTGCCGAACGGAGAGGCAAATGTAGGAGTAGGCATGTTGAGCAGTGCTGTGAGCAAAAAGAAAGTAAACCTGAAAAAGGAAATGCTCCACATGATCGCCACGCACCCATCGCTAAAGCAGCGTTTTGCCAATGCCGAACTGGTAGATGATATCCGTGGGTTTGGTCTGCCGCTTGGCTCCAAGAAGCGTTCTATTTCCGGAGACAATTACATGCTTTTAGGAGATGCCGGTGCGCTTATAGACCCATTTACAGGCGAAGGAATCAGCAACGCTATGATTAGCGGCCGCTGGGCAGCAGAGCAGGCAGCTAATTGTTTGCAGGAGCAGAAGTTTACTGCCGCTTTTATGCAAGGCTACGATAAAGCTGTGTATAACCGCCTCTGGAAAGAACTACGCCTGAGCCGCCACCTGCAAAAGCTGCTGAACTATCCCTGGCTATTTGATAAAGTAGCCAGCAAAGCCTCTAAAAACGAAGCCCTCGCTGAAACCATTTCCTGCATGCTCAACGATGTAGACCTGCGCGAGCGCCTCAAGCAGCCGTCGTTTTACATGAAGTTGCTGTTTAATTAGATGCTAGACGTTAGATTTTAGACGCTAGATAAGTGTCTCTTTTCTGATGAGAGGTAGCAGTTCATGATTTTTTGCTGTACTACATAATTAGCATGAAGTATTGTAACTTATATATTGACTTTGCTCCAAGCTGGGTGACTTATGATAAATTGACCAACATCCTTGGGCAAACTCCTAACAAGCATGAGAAAACTAAATTTGAAACTAGTGATGAGCCTTCAACTTGGTGGCTGCAACTAGTAGAGGATGAAGGCGATAGTAATGCTGACTCTATAAATTTTTTCTTAGATATACTCGAGCCAAACTTTGATAAACTAGAGATGCTAGATATTAAAAGAGAAAACATACTGATATGGCTTGTATATGAATATCAATATCAGTGCGCTCTAAGTTTCATCCCCAATGAACTTGAAAGGTTAGGGAGAAACGGTATTACGCTTAATATTGACTGCCACGAGACAAAAGAAATATAGTACTGTGTGCCGAAATTATTTTTAGCCAAGCTAGAAGTCTAGCATCTAAAGTCTAACGTCTAATATCTAAGCTAAAACTCCTGCTTCAGCCACAGCTTAAAGTTATGCTTTTCAGCTTCGGTTGCGTCGGCTCTTTTCTGGATGGTATACTTGCTGTAATACATGCTGTTGTTTTGTTCTAGCCTTACTACGCGAAGCTTTTTATCTCTAAACAGCACCAGCTCTACTTCTTCGGGCTCCAGCGCCAGTAGTTGTTGCAGGTTATTTTCCAGTTTGCGGCCGTTTAGTGCCACCAACTCATCGTCTATACTTAGCACCTCACTGGCTGGTGAGTCTGGTGCAATAGCGGTTACTTTTATACTTGCGTCGGAAGACGAAACTTTAAAGCCATACTTGCCTTCGTGCTGAAGCAGGTTAAGTTGCTCCTTTAATGTACAGCCAACATAGCGCAACGCTTCATCCAGCGGCTGCTCGATAGGAGCGGTGCCGTTGATAAAGTTATCGAAGTAGGTTTGAAATGGTTGGCCTGCCACCTCGTCTATTAACTGCGCATAATCCTGTTCGGTATAGCCAATGCCTTTCTTACCATATCGTTCCCACAGTTCCCGCATCACAACATCCAAGCTGGCTTTATTGCTGGTGACTTTACGCAGTTGCAGGTCCAGGAGCAGGGCTGTTAGAGCGCCTTTTATGTAGATGGAAACTTTACGGTCTGGTATGCCGGGCTTGTAGCCATCCAGCCATAGGTCAAAAGAAGAATCAGCAACGGATAAGTTATTGCGGCTATAGTCGGCAAAGTAGCGCTGTAGCGTGGTGTTCAGCTCTTCGAGATAAGCCTCGGCCGAGAAGAAGCCACTTCTGGCTAGCATATAATCGCCATAGTAGGTGGTAATACCCTCTGCCACATAGCCTGTTTTAAAGTAGTTTTCCTGCGCCAGGTTGTAGGGCATCATTTCCTTGGGGCGAATTTTCTTGATGTTCCAGGTATGGAACAACTCGTGGGAGCTCACACCTATAAACTCCTTGTACAGGCTAGGCTGCATGAGCAGTTCTCCCGGCCCTAAGGTTATCACGGTAGAATTGCTGTGCTCCACACCATGGTAATAGCGGTAAGGCAGAATCTCGTTCAGGTAATGGTACTCCTCCACTGGGAAATCACCAAACACCTCCAACTGCTCTTTTGTGAAGCCAATAAAGTCCTGCTTTAGCTTTTTCCGATCAGGTTGGCAGTCGCCCTGTATCCAGACATGAAAAGGAATGCTGTTTACTTCAAAGGTTATTCCCTCCAGACTGTTGCTGGCTATAAAAGGGCTGTCTACAAGAGTATCGAAATTAGCGGCCTCTAAGGTATGTTTTTCTGTTTCCGGTAAACCACAGGCAATCTGCCACTCTTCCGGCAAATGCAGCTTTAGCTGGCAAGGCTCCTGCTCCCGTCCCTCCACCGCCATCAGGCAGTTGATTGGGTTCAGGTATAGTTGCTCCTCATCCAGCCAAGAGCCACCCGCATCCATTTGGCGGGCAAAGAAGCTATACTTGATTTCTAGTGTCTCAGCACCTCCTGCCTGAACAAGCCACCGGTCCTTTGTCACTTTTTCTATACTTATACTTTGTCCATTAGCTACGGCGGTAACAGCCTTCAGCTTCTGGGCGAAGTGCTGTAACTCGTAGCGACCGGGGCGCCAGGCTGGTAGTTGCAGGTATAGTTCCTCTTGGTTGTTACCAGGTATAGCGATGGTGATATCGACAAAATGCGTAAGCGGGTTTGTATAGGAAATGCTGTAATGTATCATGTGGTTTTATGTTTTGTATTGCCTGCAAGTATAAATACTGCTATAAGCGGGGCTTTGTTGGTGAGCTTCAGGTGGCAAGATATCAAGTATAAATGCCTTTAGAAGCAGCAGAACAAGGATGTAAATTAAATTTAGGGAAAAAAGTAGAACAGACTTTGCTATTTTACAAAGGTTTACTAATTTTGCAGGCCATAATAAAACCATTGGCAGACGATGAAAAGAACATTCCAGCCTTCTCAGAGAAAAAGAAGAAATAAGCACGGTTTCAGATCTAGAATGGAGACCGCAAACGGTAGAAGAGTATTGGCCAGCAGAAGAGCCAAAGGTAGAAAGAGACTTACAGTTTCTAGCGAGAAAAGACATAAGGCAGCTTAATTCCTGATTCAGGAATAGGCTTCGCTATTGTATAGCCGCTAATGGATTCAGCAGCAGTTAACGAGCAGCCAGCCAGCCAGCCTAACAGTTATACATTTTCGAAAGAAGAACACTTGTGCAGTAAGCGGCTGATTTCGCTGCTTTTCTCCAAGGGTTCTTCTTTTAATTTGTATCCGCTGCGGTTTGTCTATCTCTCAGCACAGGAATTGCCTCTTGGGCAAACCCAAGTACTCGTTTCTGTGTCTAAGCGTTATTTTAAACGTGCTACCGACCGCAACCGCCTGAAGAGGCAAATGCGTGAGGCATACCGCCTTAACAAGCACGTATTACTCCAGCATCCCGAGCAGGCACCACGCCTGTTGGGTATTCTTTACATTGGTAAAGAAAAAAAATCCTTTGAGTCCATCCAAAAAAAACTAATTTCAGGTTTAGAGCGTTGTTTGAATAAGTAGCACCTCCGCGCTCTTCTAACACTGAAATTATGTATAAAAAGTCTATAGCAGGCCTTCTAGTCGGCGTTGTTGCCCTTGGCCTCGTCTCTTTCAAAACCGATTCGGAGAAATATTTTGAGATCGCCAGAAATCTTGATGTCTTCGCTACGTTGTTTAAAGAAGTAAATACCTATTATGTAGACGATGTGCCGCCCGCTAAAATAATGCGCACCGGTATTGATGCGATGCTCAAATCGCTTGACCCCTACACAAATTATATTCCCGAAGACGATATTGAAGATTTCCGCACTATGACCACAGGTCAGTATGGCGGTATCGGAGCAGTGATTGGCAGCCGTGACGGTAAGGTTACAGTACAAATGCCGTATGAAAACTCTCCGGCACATAAAGCTGGCTTGGCCATTGGCGACGAGATCCTTAAAATAAACGGCGTGGATGTTAGAGCAAAGTCTACTGAGGACGTAAGCAAGCTACTAAAAGGGCAAGCGAACACCTCTGTTAAACTAGATGTGCGTAGCTACGGCCAGACAAAATCCCGAACAATAGAGTTGATGCGTGAGAACATTATCGTTGAGAATGTGCCTTACTACGGCATGATCGACAATGAGATTGGTTATTTCCAACTTTCAGGATTTACACCGGATGCGGGAAAAGAAGTGAAAATGGCGGTGCAGAAGCTAAAAGAGCAAGGTGCCAAAAAAATAATCTTCGATCTTCGTGGCAATCCTGGTGGCTTGCTGCATGAAGCGGTGAACATCTCAAATTTATTTGTAGATAAAGGGAAAGACATTGTAAGTACTAAAGGCAAAGTGGAAGAGTGGAACAAAACATATAAAGCACTTGATGAGCCTTTAGATAAAGATATTCCGCTGGTGGTGCTAACTAGTTCCCGAAGTGCATCAGCCTCGGAAATTGTGGCAGGCGTTATGCAGGACTATGACCGGGCTGTACTGGTAGGTGAGCGAACTTTCGGTAAAGGTTTGGTGCAGGTAACTCGCCCGCTCTCTTATAACTCACAGCTAAAGGTAACAACGGCTAAATATTACATCCCAAGCGGCCGCTGCATCCAGGCAATTGATTATGCCCACCGTAACGAAGACGGTAGCGTAGGGAAAATTGCAGACTCGCTACGTGTGGCTTATAAAACTGCTGCCGGCAGAATAGTATACGACGGTGGCGGTGTTAGCCCTGATGTGGAGGTTGAGCAGCCAACTTACTCTGAGATCACCAAAACGATTGCAGTAAAAGGCTACTTCTTTGACTATGCTAATAAGTATAAAGCGGAGCACCCAAGCATACCTGCGGCTAAAGAGTTTAAGCTAACTGATGCAGAGTATAAGAAGTTTGTTGCTTATTTAACTAATAAAGATGTTTCTTATACAACTGCGATAGAGGCAGAGTTGAAAGATGTGGCTGAATCTGCAAAAGAGGGAAAACATTATGATGACATTATAGCTGAGTTGGATGCGATTAAGAAAAAAGTTTCGCACAACAAGTCTAATGACTTAACGCGCTTCCGTCCGGAAATACAGGAAATGCTTGAGGCTGAAATTGCTTCGCGTTACTATCTACAGAAAGGCTATATAGAATCTTCATTTGATGATGACCCGGATATACTAATGGCAAAGCAGGTGCTGAATGATCCGGCTAAGTTCAAGTCATATTTAAAAATGAATTAGAAGTAATAGAGATAAACAGGAACGGGAGATGCTACGGCGCCTCCCGTTCCTGTTTATAAAGCTCTTGTTTTGGTAGCTACGCTTGCTTACCGTAATTTTGCAGAAGTCAATTATCAAACATAACCATACTTGCATATGCCACTGTTGCTTGCACTAGAAACCTCCACCACTGTTTGCTCTATCGCATTATATAAAGACCAGCAACTTCTGGGGGCGTCTGAATTGCAGATCGAAAAATCACACTCGTCTCATATTACTGTTATGGTGGCGCAGTTGGTTGAGAACTGCGGAGCTTCATTGCAGGACTTAAGTGCAGTGGCAGTATCAGGCGGGCCCGGATCTTATACAGGTTTGCGCATTGGCACCTCCACAGCCAAAGGCTTATGCTTTTCTCTCGATATACCTTTAATTGAAGTATCTACATTATATGGATTGGCGGCGCAGGTTATAGCAGCAACACCAAACCCAGAACAGTATTTGTTTTGCCCCATGCTGGATGCCCGTCGTATGGAGGTATATACTTGTATAGTTGATCATCGATTGCAGGAGGTGGAGCCTATTGCGCCAGTGGTGCTGGATGAAAACTCTTTTGCCGAACAACTACAGGAGAGGCAGGTTATATTTTTTGGAAGCGGGGCTCAGAAACTAAAGGAACTGGTAAACACTAACGCTAATGCTTTGTTTGTGGATGGTGTGCTGCCAAATGCCAGAGCCATAGGGGAACTAGCGCTTGTTAAGTATGAGCAGGCAAAGTTTGAAGACGTGGCATACTATGAACCCTTCTACTTAAAGGATGTTTATATTACAAGTGCAAGCAAGAGCGCTAAATAATAAAGAGAAAGCAAAATGTCAGAAGAAATAATAAACCGTGTGGCGCAGAGTGCGCTGGTAACGCTAAACCTGGAGTTGCTGTTGCATCCGGGGGAGCGTATCGTATATGATATCAAAGATAACCTCTTTCATGGTCTAATCTTAAAGGAAAAGGATTTTCGTGCATTCGTGAAAGAGCATGACTGGTCGCAGTATAGTGGTAAGAATATAGCCATCATTTGTTCTGCTGATGCTATAGTACCAACTTGGGCCTATATGTTACTGGCTTCAAAGTTATCTGGCCATGCTAACTTCTATGTTTTTGGAGATCTGGAGATGCTGGAATATGGTCTTATGCAGGAAGCAATCTCAAAAGTAGATATGGAAGAGTACAGAGATGCAAAAGTGGTAGTGAAAGGATGTGGGAGTATTCCTGTTCCAACCTCTGCTTATATAGAGGTGATGCGAAAGCTGCTTCCGGTAGCTTCAAGCATCATGTATGGAGAGCCATGTAGTACGGTACCCTTATACAAGAAGCCTAAAAGCGCATAGCTAGCACGTGTCTAATAGAAAAAGTGGGAGCAGGATGAACTAAATTCTGCTCCCACTCTGTTTTTATAGGGCGTGCAAAACTCTAGATGAAAGCAAAAACAGCTTCAGTGAGCTAAAGTTAAGCTTGTTTAACAGGAATAAGTAGTCGCATATTGATCAGTTTAATCCTTAGGGAGTGGCGGCGCGGTAATTATAAAGACATACCCTAAAAACAATCTTGCTCAAATTCAGGTTGTTGCGAAAAAGAGGGGATTATTTGGCGGTGTACGCTTGCGGGTCGGGAAATGTTTGCTACTTTTGCATCCCGGTTCAGCAGGAACGGGGAAACGGGAAGAGGGGATAACACAGGCTGCGGCCGCGATTTGTTGCCTCGACCCAAAAAGGAAACGCTGAAAAAAAAGATTTGCCTCGGTGCTTGCGGAAAGGGAAAAGGTTCTTACCTTTGCAACCCGCTCCGGAAGGGAGAGGCCGGGAAAATAAAGAGAAAAAAAGTTCTTGTTTTCCGAAAGTCTTTTCTTACCTTTGCATCCGCTTCCAGAGGGAA
>NZ_JBHTLD010000050.1:0-23953 GCF_042678745.1 Pontibacter rugosus
TATTGTGTTTTATGTAAGCAGCTAAGTAGCAAAACTCAAATTTCATTTAATTTTAATTATCCTTTAATCATTTCGAAATGAGCATGTATCTTTGCCAAAATAATAGACTTGTCACACGTGGATGACCAAATGAATGAAAACAAAAGTACCCAATCTGATGAAGTAGATCTTCATAACTTGTTACTAGCTTTCCAGCGAATGTTTAAGGGTGTAGGAGAAGGTATATTCAGGGTTATCAATGCAATCAAAGCATATTATCTCTTGCTAATTATAAGTATAACAATTGGATTACTTATTAGCTATGCCATGCATTATACTACTAAGCCACACTACACCTCCTCTATGACCCTAATGCTGGCTAATATCCGTAACGAGTTTATGGAAAATCAGCTGGATAACCTCACAGTTATGATTGAAGAGGATAACTATAGTGCAGTAGCAGAAAGGCTTGATATAAATGTAGAGACTGCCCAGCAAATCAAGGAGATGAGCTTTACAAGTTTGGACAGGGATAGGATAGAGGAAGACAGTATATTAACGGGATCACCTTTTCAAATACAATTGGCTCTTTATGATAATACGCTTTTTGGGGTAATGGAGCCAGCAATAGTCAATTATTTAGAAAGCAATCGCTTCTTCACGAAACAGAAGCTAATTAAACAACGACAGGTCTCCAGTATGATATCAAGATTAAAAGGAGAGATAGCATCTATAGATAGTATAAAAACCACTGTTGGAACTCCTAAAGGCCCTGTAAACGGTTTTGTGTATGGTCAACCCATCGATCCTACTAATTTATATAGAGAGAGCGTAACGATGTATGAGCATCAGGTGGAGTTAGAAGCTGACCTTGAACAGTTGGATAACGTGGAAGTTATTACTGGTTTCACTCCACGATTGCATCCTTCAGGACCAATTTTGATGAAGTATTTAGTGACTGGAGGTTTTGTGGCCTTTTTAATTGGAACTATACTAGCTTTAATATTAGAAAGTAAGAAGCGAAACAGAAGCGCACTATAGCGCGTTTTATTTTAAAAGGGGCCGCTGCTATACTTTAGCAGCGGCCCCTTTTTTTTATGCTCAAAGAGCATGCAGCTTATTCATCTTTCCTGGCTACCCAATGCAGGTTATACAAGTCTCTTCTACGGTCTTTCAGGTTACGTACGCTACCGGCTGTGTTAAGATCCTTCAGTAAATCCAAGTCCAGGTCAGCAATAAGCGTCATTTCTGTGTTTGGTGTGGCCTCTGCAATTACAGCATCATGCGGAAAGGCAAAGTCAGAAGGGGAGAAGACAGCAGATTGAGAGTACTGGATGTCCATGTTTTCTACTCTTGGCAGGTTACCTACGCTACCTGTAATAGCCACGTAGCATTCGTTCTCGATGGCACGTGCCTGAGAGCAAAGCCTTACGCGGAGGTAAGCGTTTTTTGTATCTGTCCAGAAAGGCACAAAAAGGATTTTCATGTCCATATCCGAGAGCATACGCGCCAGTTCAGGGAACTCCACATCATAGCAGATCAGGATGCCAATTTTGCCAATATCTGTATCGAATATTTTAAGTTTGTGGCCTCCGCGCATACCCCAGTAATGAGACTCGTCAGGGGTAACGTGTAATTTATACTGCGCATCGTACGTACCATCGCGTCGGCAAAGGTAACTTACGTTGTATAATTTGTTGTCGTAGTATTCTGGCATACTTCCCGCAACAATGTTAATGTTGTAGGAGAGAGCCAGGTGAATCATGCGCTCGCGAATCTCAGTAGTATATTCTGCCATACTTCTAATTGCTTCAGATGGTGATTCTTCGTTCGTAAGAGCCATCAAAGGAGCATTGAAGAATTCAGGGAATACAACGATATCTGATTTGTAAGAGGAAACAGTATCAACAAAAAACTCTACCTGCTGCATAAAATCGTCGAGGTCTTTTACAGCGCGCATTTGCCACTGCACAATACCGATTCGTACAACAGACTTATTGCCCCCGATAAGCTTCTCTTTTTCCTCAAAGTACACATTTATCCACTCCAACAGAGTAGCATAGGCACGTGAATCAGTGTCGTCGGGTAGATAGCCTTTTAAGATACGACGTACGTGGAAGCCATTGCTCAGCTGAAACGAAAGCACCGGGTCAGAAAGCTCTTTGTTGCGCACCATTTCAATGTATTTGGCTGGTGTGAGCGTGTCAGCATAGTCTTTATAACCAGGTATGCGGCCACCAGCAATAATGCCGCGCAGGTTCAGCTTTTCGCAAATTTCTTTACGGGCATCGTAAAGGCGGCGACCCAGCCGAAGGTTACGGTATTCAGGGTCGACAAACACATCTATACCATACAGTGTATCTCCTTCAGGATCATGTGTTTTGAAACTGCCTTTGTCAATAATCTGATCGTAGGTATGTTTATCCCCATACGCATCATAATCCAGTACCAGACTCAAAGCGGCGGCAACAACACGGCCATTATCCTCTATACAAATCTGACCATCCGGAAATTTCTTGAGCAGGTTAGAAAATTCTTTACGGGTCCAGGCGCCATCAATGCTGGAGTAAACCCGCTCCATAATTTCCTTTACCTCTTTGTAATCTTTTAGCTCCAGCTGTCGCAGCAGCAATCTATGTTCAAAACTTGTTTCTTCTTTTTCACTCATAATTTAAGAATGTGGTAATACTTGTTGCTGTGTATACGTGAAACAAGTATAGATTTGATATGATATTCTGAAAGTACACCAGGTGTAGTAGGCGCTTTCATACAAAAATAACGAAAAAAGCACAGTTCAATACTGCGCTTTTTTCGTTATCAACTCATCTGTTGCTGGATTAAGCTTCTATTTCGGG
Source organism: Pontibacter rugosus (assembly GCF_042678745.1). Classification (NCBI taxonomy): domain Bacteria; kingdom Pseudomonadati; phylum Bacteroidota; class Cytophagia; order Cytophagales; family Hymenobacteraceae; genus Pontibacter; species Pontibacter rugosus. The sequence continues at coordinate 2,835 of NZ_JBHTLD010000050.1, forward strand.
TATCTCGCCTTCTACAAGAAGTTTGCCTGCAGTTGCGGCTATTATTTCCTCTACGCTTACACCAGGAGCTCTTTCCAACAGCTTAAAGCCTCCGTCTACTACTTCCAGCACAGCTAAGTCTGTTACAATTTTCTTTACGCATTTTACCCCAGTTATTGGCAGAGTACAGTCTTTTAGCAGCTTAGAAGAGCCATCACGGGCGGTGTGCTGCATAGCCACTATTATGTTTTTGGCCGATGCTACTAAATCCATGGCTCCCCCCATGCCTTTCACCATTTTGCCTGGAATTTTCCAGTTAGCAATATCACCTGTTTCAGACACTTCCATGGCCCCAAGTATGGTAAGGTGCACATGTTCTCCTCTTATCATGCCAAAGCTTTCAGCAGAACTGAAGATGGCTGAACCTGGTAACGTCGTGATCGTTTGCTTACCTGCGTTAATCATATCGGCATCTACCTGTTCTTCGGTAGGGAAGGGTCCCATGCCCAACAGGCCGTTTTCAGACTGAAGCACCACTTCAATGCCTTCTGGTATATAGTTCGCTACTAAAGTAGGAATTCCAATACCCAGGTTTACGTACATGCCGTTTTGTACTTCTTTTGCGATGCGTTTTGCTATTCCGTGTTTATCTAAAGCCATGCGTCTTTCTTTTACAAATTAAGCCTGTTTAACAGTGCGCTGCTCAATGCGCTTCTCATACTTGTCGCCCTGGAAAATGCGCTGCACATAAATACCCGGTGTATGAATCATGTTCGGGTCTAGTTCTCCGGCAGGCACCAACTCTTCTACTTCGGCTACCGTTATTTTACCGGCTGCTGCCATCATAGGGTTAAAATTGCGTGCTGTTCCTTTATAGATAAGGTTACCGGCAGTATCTCCTTTCCAGGCTTTTACAAAGGAAAAATCTGCTTTAAGCCAACTTTCCATCAAGTACATTTTGCCGTTAAACTCACGACTTTCTTTGCCTTCGCCTACTTCGGTGCCATAACCTGCAGGAGTAAAAAATGCTGGGACACCGGCACCTCCGGCACGTATGCGCTCTGCTAAAGTGCCTTGCGGAATTAGGTCAACTTCCAATTCTCCACTTAACAGCTGGCGCTCAAATTCTGCGTTCTCACCAACATAGCTTGAGATCATTTTTTTTACCTGGTGCTGCTGTAACAGAAGTCCGATACCGAAATCATCTACTCCAGCATTATTAGAAATGCAAGTAAGGTCTTTTACTCCCAAACGAAGAAGTTCTTGGATTGAATTTTCAGGAATGCCGCAGAGGCCGAATCCACCCAGCATGAGTGTCATGCCATCCTGCACACCTTTAAGCGCCTCCTGCGCGTTTTCTACAGTTTTATTTATCATAGTTTTTAACCAGTTTGTTGAGGTAAGTTATATATAAAAAGAGGCATATCGAAATTCAGCGGTCCGTTTTTAGCTTTCAGGCGAAGCAGCATTGTCCATGTTGATGCTAACAACTGCTCCTGAAGTATGGCAGACTCACCTCTTGGTGCTGATGGTAATTTCCAACTGTACATCTCTGCCAACTTTCCTGGCTATTGACTGTTTTACCCGTAATAAATCCTTATTACTGATGACTTTATCAGAAACGAGCCTTACATCCAGCACCATTGGGTTGCCGCCTCTTAAAACAGAAACATCCCTTACAACTATGTCATCAACTTTATAATCATTTAAAGAGCGCATGATGTTATTTTCGCGCACCATAGTCATAAATCCCAAGCCAAGAGGCACACTTACAAGTATAACTATGAATAAAGATATAAGCAGCCCTTTTCTAGCCAGGTGAAAAGGGCTAAACCCAAGTATCATAAAGGTGCAGGATCCTGCCAGAATGATACCTGTAAGGTTGGTCGTAAACAGTAGGAGCGCACCAGAGAACACCTCCCAGTCACCCCAACCAATTCCTATTCCTGAAACAGACAAAGGAGGTACCAGGGCCACGGCAATGGCAACACCTGCCAATGTCTTTGCAATCTCTTTACGGGCATGTGCATAGGCGCCGGCTATACCCGAAAGTATAGCAACACCCAGATCCAATAAGTTTGGCCTTATTCGGGCCATTATTTCTCCGTTTATGGTTTGCAACGGCGTGACCAGGGTTAACAGGATGGCAGCCAGGTAACTTAGCAGCAGGCCAAGACCAATTGTTTTGGCACTTCCCATTGTTAACTTCTTATCTTGCCGCAGTACCCCCATTGACATGGAGATGATTGGCGCCATAAGTGGAGCCAGAATCATAGCACCGATGATAACAGGGGAGGAGTTTGAAAACAGCCCCAAGGTTGCCAGCAGCGTGGATAGCACCATCAAAGTCAGATAAGGACTGGTTGCTTTAGCGTTTTCCCGAAGCGTTACAAATAAATCCCTGAACTCATCAGTCGAGGCATGGTAAATCCAGGACAAGGGTTTGGCTACAATCTCCTGCAAATAAGTTTCGCCTTTAGGAAGTTTGGTTACCCTGTATACTTCGGTTGGTTCGCCTGTCTGCACTTCAACATTTAAATTTCGGCCAGGTATAATGTTATATGCGTCTTCCAGCACCTGCAGTTCAAGGCCTTTGGCACTCATCAAAATATTATCTTGCGCATAATCAAATGGCTCAGGGCTATCAATAATCATGGCTCTGGACTTAATGTGTCCAATGAATGAAGGCAGCTTGGTGTCTTTGGTTGTATCAAAAGTTGACTTTATGTAAAACTTGATTAGCTGTGTTATACTTTTAGGAGCTAGCACGAGGCTGTGCATCCGGCCATCATTTATATAAGAGTCTTTCAGTAGCTGCCTTGCTAAAATATTACTCTTACCGTGCAGAACAGCTATAATTCCAAGTGCTGCTGTTTTGAGTGGCGGCTTGTTATCACTTGTAATCGTAAATGCCTGCGGTATATAAGTTTGAGATTTTGTGAATACTCTCCCAACTTTTTCTAGAGCGCCTAGAAAACTACTTTTAGCCACACTGCCTGCAATCAGGCTCAGGCTGTCTCCTATAACTACTTTATTGAAAACAGGCCTCCCATTGCACAAAAGCAAATCAGCTTTAAGAGGTTTATCAGCTACCACTATATCTTCTATAGCCTGTGCCATATTTGCTGCTATGCCATACCCTTGCCTGGCCTCTTTCATCATGGGGTGTGGAAGTATACCTAAGGTGCAGTTTTTATTGATCACGAGCGCAACCAATTCAGCTAGCATGTCATCATTTAGATAAGTGATGACCCTGCTGTCTGGGAGCATGTTTTTTTTAGAAGTATGATATGGAACAGGATCGATAGTGTAATCTTTGAAAGCCGGTATTATTTTCTCATGTACCGTCTTTTCTTCTAACGGGTCATAAATAAGCGTAATTAAATCCATGTAGTATTACCAGTAAAGGATTAGTTTGGTGCTTGCAGTTATCTCTTCGAATAAAAGTATCAAGAAATGTGGGGCTTCAGTTCCTTATACCAACAGATGTACAGCAGCTTTGGCAAGTCACTATACGGCAGGCAAATCTGGTTAGCTACCTCTTAAGGACTTTTTTATTTTAATCAACAAAAAAAAGCGGCTATATAGTAGCCGCTTTACCTTTAGTACCTTCGCAGAGGCAGTTTATACTTGACGTAATAACTGTTCAGTTGCTTCTTTGTCTTTTCCTAATTGATCTTTTAACGCTTCCAAGCCATCAAACTTACGTTCTTTGCGGAGTTGATCTACAAACTCAACGGTTAAAGTCTGGCCATAGAGGTCGCCGCTATACTGGAGGATATGTACTTCTATGGTCAGGCTTTTCCCGTTTACAGTTGGCCTGACACCAATATTCATCATAGCGGGAAAGCGGTCTTCATTTACAATTGCCCAAACAGCATACACCCCATTGCCTGGTATAAGTTTATGCGCCGGAGGCAAGGCCATGTTTGCTGTAGGATAGCCAATGGTGCGGCCTAACTTCTGGCCTTCTTCCACTACAGAGGTAATACTGTAGTTTCGGCCCAGGTATCGGTTAGCCGTTTCTATATCACCGCTTTCCAGTGCTCTGCGGATTTTGGTTGAGCTTACGCCAATGTCGTCCACGTCTTCGCGTGGTATTTCCTCTACCTCAAATCCATATTGTGCTGAGCGTGCTTTCAGGTGCTCAAAGCTTCCTTCTCTGTTTTTACCAAAGCGGTGGTCATAACCAATAATCAACACTTTGGTATTGATAGCGCGCACTAGTATATCCGTGATAAAGGTGCGTGAGGTAGTGCGTGAAAACTCTTTTGTGAAAGGTATAATCAGAAGGTAATCTATACCAAACGTGTGTAAATGCTCAATGCGTTCATCAATGGTAGAGAGTAGCTGTAAGTCATTATCTTCCGGGAAAAGAACCAGGCGGGGGTGAGGCCAATACGTGATAACGACACTTTGCCCGCCACTTTGCCGTGCGCGCTCCAGCACGCGGCGCAGTATCTTCTGATGCCCTACGTGTACCCCGTCAAATGTGCCGCTGGTAACAACAGCATGATTCAACTGGGGAAAATCAGCTATATCACGAATTACTTTCATCCGCTTCCTCCAGCTGTTTCTTTCTTATCGCTATAATATCGTCAATTGTTAGAGCATCTTCTAGTTTGTAGGCGCCAATGCGGGTGCGTTCTAACTTAGACAAGTGCCCGCCAACACCCAGTTGCTGCCCTAGATCATGTGCCAGGCTACGGATATAGGTACCCTTGCTGCACACCACCCTGAACTCTAGTTCAGGGCCGTTTATACTTGTAATGTCGAATGCCTGAATTGTAATAGTCCTTGGCTTTAAATCCACAGCTTTGCCTTTGCGGGCTAAATCGTAAGCACGTTTCCCGTCTACCTGCACAGCAGAGTATATGGGTGGTATTTGTTCTATAGTGCCTACAAAGGTTTGAGCAGCAGCTTTAATGTCAGCTTCTGTAAGATGGCTCGTGTCATGGGTTTCAGTTACCTCTGTTTCACGATCATAAGAAGGTGTGATTTCACCTAAACGTATGATACCGGTATACTCCTTCTCCTGCCCCTGAATTTCATCAATACGCTTCGTGAATTTACCGGTGCAAAGTATGAGGAGGCCAGTAGCCAACGGATCTAAGGTGCCGGCGTGCCCAACCTTTTTTACCCGAATAGTATTGCGTACTTTCTTCACCACGTCGAAGGATGTCCAGTCGAGCGGCTTATTGAGGAGGAGTATTTCGCCAGCGGCAAAATCGTATTGCATAATTATACCGTTAGTTCGAAGCCCATGGCTAATAGTGTCAGCAACACTACGCCGAGTGCTATTCTGTAATAGCCAAATACCTTAAAGCCATACTTCGTCAGAAAATCGATGAAGAAGCGTATAGCCAGCATGGCCACAATAAATCCTACTACATTACCAATCAGTAGCAGTTTGATATCTTCAGGGTGTATTGCTGCAAAGCTGTTCTGGATCTTATCCATGTCTAATTTGATGACATCAGAAATTTCCAGCTTCAGTAAGTCTTCGACAAACTTATAAGCGGCAGCGGCCAGCATGGTAGGCACAGCAAGAAAGAAGGAGAATTCTGCTGCGGTCTTTCTATCCACCCCTTGCGACAAACCTCCTATAATAGAAGCTGCCGAGCGCGATACCCCGGGTATCATGGCAATGCATTGAAATAAGCCTATTACAACCGCGTTTTTATAAGTGATATGTTCGTCTTTGGAGTTACGGAACCACTTATCTACAAACAAGAGAACGATACCGCCAAGTACCAGCATCACTGCCGTTACCATTACACTTTCAAGCATAGCATCCACAATGTCTTTGAAGGCAAGTCCAAATACAACTGCTGGGATAAAGGCAATCAGAAGTTTTTTATAGAACTCAAAGCTTTGCAAAAAGCGGCGCCAATATAGCACTACTACAGAGAGTATGGTTCCGAACTGAATATTAACTTCAAAAATCTTTGTAATAGGGAGTTCATTAATGCCCATTAGGCTGGAAGCGATAATCATGTGCCCCGTAGACGAAACGGGCAGGAACTCTGTCAATCCTTCAACTATGGCTAAAATAATAGCCTGCCATACACTCATTTAATCCTGCTTTTTGTCTTTAGCCATAATGGCGAAAAATTCCACGGCAAAACCTGCCAATACTACCAAGGGGCCAAGGGTGATTCCCATAAAGCCTAATCCATACTGCTCCGTATCAAGCGACATGATGACAAAGCCTAAAATCAGGAGCGCAATGCCCGTCAGCATCAGGCTGTAGTTCTTTTTGCCGAAAGCAAGCTTGTTTCTGTTTTCTTCCATTAGTTAGTATAATTCGTCTAAAGACATGCCTAAATATTTACGTATGGCTCTGTATGAGCTCATAAAACCAATCACAAGCCCGATTACCACTAAGGCAGCCATTAATATATACGTCTGCTCATCGTTGCGTAACAGCTGTAATTCTGTTATTTCTGAGTAAGCATATTGCATTAACGCAAAAAGCAGGGCAGATGCTATAATGCCGCTCATAATTCCTTGCCAGGCAGCCCGGTTCAGGAACGGGCGCTGAATAAAAAATGAGGTAGCGCCCACCAGTTGCATACTTCTGATCAGGAACCGCTGCGAGTACAAAGCAAGCTTTATGGTGTTGTTAATCAGGATAGTAACAACCAGTACAAGTATGGCTGCAAAACCCAGCAGTATAATGCTGATCTTTTGAATATTTTCATTAATGGACTCTATCAGGCTCTCCACATACTGCACTTCATGTACACCATCTACAGATTCTAAATCAACTTTTATACTTTTGAGCATGGCGGAGCTGGAGTGGTCGGCATCGATTCTCAGCACATAGGCATCCCGTAAAGGATTGTCTCCCAGAAACTCCATGAAATCTTCGCCGGTTTCATCCAGAAAGGCTTTGGCACCATCTTCTTTAGAGACAAAACGTACCTGTGCGGTATCATTGCTGTAAGCTACAAACTCTTTGGAGGCAAAGGTCTTTTGGAGGCGCACCAGCTGTACTTCCGTCAGGTTTCGATCCAGGTATACCTGCATTTCCAAGCTTTCTTTTACCTTCTCAGATAGCTTTCCGGCGTGTATGAGCAGTAACCCGAACACACCTATCACAAAAAGCGCCAGCGTAATGCTGAACACCACCATGGTGTGCGGGTAATTCCCTAGTTTTTTCTTCTTTACGTGTTTTACTTTCGTAGCCATACCTTTTGCCTTCCATCACAAAATTAGGAATATATTTCAAATATGCAGAGGATGGTTTGCCTGCTGCCTAAAAAAGCCTGCCTTGATAGAGGCAGGCTTTTAATTTAAAGTTGCATACGCGGGTCTGAGTCAAGTATAATCCGGTCTCGTTCCTGTTCCTGTTGCTCGCGCCTGCGTTGCCGCCTTTCGCTGTCGAACAGCTCTTTAAAACTATCAAACCGTTTGGTGTGCAGTATACTTATACTTTGGCTCTGTGTAATACGGCCCGTATAGATGTTAGGAGTGGAGTTATACTCCAGGCGTCCTCTTAGCTCACCTGTACGGGAAATATAGTAATCCAGGGTCCAGTCGCCAACATAGGAGGAGGAGCCATCGCCAGCATCATCAGCACTATTAAAACCTGATTCATTTGTCACCCGCAGTCGTCCTTTCAAGAACGTATAGCTTAGGCGCACCTGCAATGCTGAAAGCGCGTCCCGGCTGATATCACCTAATCCAATATCGATCTCCAGGTTGCTGTCTATACTGCTAAAGAAGTTATTTAACTGGCTTGATAAAAGGCTTCCCAAGCTACCGCCTACAGCACCTGCCCCCACACTGCTATCGAAAGCCAGGGTGCCCTGAGGCGATAAACGCTGTAGTACCAACAAGCTAAATACTTGCCTGTTCAATTCACTGGCATCGCTTTTTATAGAGTTGATCAGCGAGTAAAGCTGTGTTTGTACTTCCTGTGGCAGCTGCTCAAAATTTAATCCCAGATCAATTTGTGGGGTGAGCAGGGAGCCGTTTAGTTCAATCAAAGCTATAACCGGATAGCGTCCTGACACATCTACGCCGGGCAACAGGCCATTAAGAGAGGCCAATTGCGTATAAGTAGCCGTAATATCCATTAAGCCTGCGGTTGGGTCTCCGTTCCAGGTGATGGTGCCACCGGGAGTGATTTTGAATTCGCGTGTAACCAGCCCTTCCAGCAGGTTCAGGTTGTAAGCTCCCTGTGTAATCTCAAAGCTGCCATACATGTTAAAATCACCCCGAGTATCGATGGTCATCTGTATATCTCCGTTCCCTGACCCCCTGATAACGTCGCCAGTTGTGCGGTCAATGATTATTTCGAAATAAGCATCGTCTGTCACGTCCAGGTTAAAGTCCAGGTTAATGCCTGAAAGGTCAACTTGCTGGTCTTCTACGGCTACGGCTACTCCTGTGCTATCTGTTTGATTTCGGTTGACGAACCTAATAAAGTCTTTGCGTGCTACATCCGTCTGATTATCCAGCGGTAGCACAATACGGGTGTTTTGCTCGCTTTGTGCATCTATATTTACCTGAAGGTTTTCTACTGGGCCCAACACACTAGCTGTGCCCGTAGCGAAGGCTGTGCCATAGAAAAGTTCGTTCTGGCTGTCGGTGGTGTTCAGCACCATAAAATTACGGTATCTGGCTTCCATGTCTATCACCATATTCTGGAAGCCATCATGAGCGATACCTCCATTTACTGTGGCTTTATTCCCAAAGATATCCTGTAGCTGGGCATTTCTGAAACTAATGCTGTTTGGCCCAAAGTAAATCCTGTCAGCAAAGCGGTAGGTCGTATTGAGGTAGTCAAAGGTAAACTGCCCATTCGTGACCATTACAGAGCCTTTTAAGATAGGATAGTCGAGCCTGCCAAGTATACGTATGCGGCCTTCCATTTCTCCCCGAAGATCAGAAAACAATCCGCGCAAAATAGGTTCGGCCAGTTTGATGTTTGCCTGATCCATAACGGCTAGCATATCCAGTTGGTCTTCCTTCGCCGAAGGATTGTAATTGCCCGTGACCGTTAGCACTTTTTTGCCTTCGCGCTCTATGCTTACATCAACCGAAGCTTTTTGCTGTGCCTTCAGCCAATCAGTTTTTCCTACTATATTTCCGATAAAAACCTGGTCCAGATAAAAAGAATCAACACGCATGGCGGCATTGAACTTTGCCTCGTCATAAAAATCCTGTACCACCATTTCAGCCGTTAGCTCACCGGCAATGGTCATCGAGATCAGCGGGTTCAGGTTGTTCAGGTTGAAATTCTCCACGTTTAGCATCAGGCGGCTGTCCGGATCGTCTGACACTGTGCCCTCAGCCCGGATGCGCTGTTGCTGGTTGGTAAGTGCAAAGTTTTCAAATTCAAGTCTGCGCCCGCCCTCGCTGATGTAAATGGTATTGCCTGGCACAAAGGCCCAAGGGTTTTTTTGCAGTGTTATGTTCGATTCATCAAAAACAACCTGAATCTGGTTTGGTAGAAAGTTCAAGTCACCGGTTATCAGTGCCCGGTTGCTTTGCTCTGGTTGCCTTACACTTGCCGAGAAGTCAATGGTGCGCTCGCTCCAGATACCTTCTACAAAGAAATTCTGGGTGTTTCCCACGCTTGGCAGCTCCTGCCGTTGAGAAGTAAATAAAGCTGCCGCCAGTACATCCGGGTTCTGCTGCAGCTTAGAGGTATTCAACTCTATTACATTTCCGAACAACCTATACTCATCATATAGTATAGTATCTATATCCGCAAAGAGCTCTAGTATGGCAGTATTGCCGTAACGGAAAGAGCCCTCCACCTTCGAGAAATCGGATATAGCCAGTTCAGGGGCAAACAACTCGATGAGTGGATTGATGTGCTTTAAGTATAGATCGTAGCGCACGGCATATTCTTTGGCTGCCACTGTGGGTTTGCGGCTATAGTAGGCTGTGGTGGCTGCTTCATCACTTTCGAAGTTTAAGCGATATTCTTGTGCCAGGGTTTTCAGGTCTTCTATGAGCGTGGTATAGTCAAAATCGCCATTCACCCGGAGTGCCAACAGGTCCGAAGACAAGTATAAACTGCGTTTCCCTTCCGTTATTTCTGAATTGATGAATACAGAATCAATTGGCAATCTGTTTCCTTTATAGCTGACATAGGCACTATCAAATTGCGCTGTCCCTTCAAAATCATCTAAAGCTAACCCTTTAAAATCAAGCTTAGCTTCTGCACTGATAATAAGCGGCTCCTCTGTTAGTTTTAAAGCCTGTAAGTTAATGCGCTCCAAATCTGCCACCATATTAAAAGCCTGCTTTTGCTCCCGAAGGTTAACTTCACCGCTTGCTGTAAATACAAGGTTTGGATCGTCGATGGCAACTTCACCAGTGAAAACCTGGTGGTTTAAGCGGCCGTTCGCGCTGATGTTGCGGTAGTTATACCCGAGTAGCTGAAGTTGTGCTACATCCAGGTTCACCTTTACATTGGCATCGTTGAGTGTAAAGCCTGAGCCTTCCAGGCGCCCGCTCATTGAAATGGTTTTAAACTGATTTTCTACATCTAAGAGCCTGCCCAGGTTAAAGCCGTTGGTGGTAACAAAGCCGCTATAAGAGGAGCCACGTGTGTTGTCGTCTATTTTCAGGTTGATATCTGACTTTACCTTGCCTAATGCAGTGCTGAACTCTCCGTTACTCACAAAGTCATTATAGAAGCCGAGAAACCGGCCATCTAAGGTGACTGTTCCTAACCGTGCGGCAATAGTATAAGCCTCCTGCGGCAGAAACTGGCGCAAATCTCTGGCGTTGATGGTGGAAGGTTTCAGGCGCAGGTTTGCAAAAGTTTCCTTGAAGTTCGGTAATCCATCTGCACTTATGGCGCCTACTAAATGGGTATGCTGGCCATATTCAATATCCAGGTTCGTGGCCGAAAAATCACTTACCAATCCTTTCAGGTTAAGGGTATTTACCTGTAGGTTCTCTTCATATTCCTGGAGTTGTGGCGCAAAAACAGCAATATCCTGGGAGTATACCCTGGAATCCTCTAAACTAGCCGTTATACTTACGCTATCAATAAAAGAGGTGAAGTTGCTAAAGGTATTGTAGTCGAAACGGACATAATGCCTGAGGTTACTTTTGTTGATTTGCAGATCCAGTGCATCCCACTCCCAAAATGTTGGGGCAAAGGTCATGCGGGTGTCCAGGTTGTGCAGTAGCGTATTGGATCGTGTTTCTATCGCTGACAGATCCGTGATGTTTACCTTCATCGTATCTTCCAGCTCAATTTGATTGAAGCGGCCATTCAGTTTCTTAAAACTAAGATGGCTGTAATTCATGCCATACGTTGTGGCCGTATCATTAAAGTCATCGTAGGTGAACTCACCGTTTTTGATGATCAGCTCGCCCAGCTGAAAGTTGAACGGCTCAGAAGGTTTTGTGGTGTCTTTTACAAATAAGTCGCCTAATGCATTAATAAAGCTGCTCAAGTTAAGCGTATCGCTGCCCGCATATTGTACAAGGTTGGCGCGGGGATTCTGTAATTCAAGTGTGTTGATATTCAGCGTACTTAAGTCGAGCAAAGAAAACGCTGCTATATCAGCTTCTACACGCCCCACGTATACCAGCTCATTGTCGCGGCTGTCCTGCACTAGTAATTGCTCAAGCACTACATTGCTGAAAAACTCTATATCTACCCGGCCTATACTTACCTGGTGCTGCGTGGCTTCAGAGAGATAGGCTGCCACGCGCTGCGCCACCTTTGTCTGCACCGAAGGAAATCGGATGGCGACAAAAACGGCTGCAAACAGCAGCAAAAGGAACAGGAATAGCCCCAAAACTATTTTTAGAATAGCTTTTCCTATAACTTTGAAGTAATTTGTTGACTGTTCCTTTTCCAAAGATGACTGAACCTACAATCTTAGCAATTGAATCTTCTTGCGACGAAACCTCAGCCGCGGTAATCCGTGGGGGCAAGGTTTTATCTAATATAGTTAACACACAAGCCGTACACGAACAATATGGCGGTGTAGTTCCTGAGCTAGCTTCCAGAGCGCACCAGCAAAATATCATACCGGTGGTTGCGCAGGCCCTGCTTCAGGCAAATGTAAATAAAAGTGAGCTAAATGCCGTTGCCTTTACACGTGGACCAGGGCTTTTAGGTGCGTTGCTTGTTGGCAGCTCCTTTGCCAAGTCTTTCGCATTAGGTTTAAATATACCTTTGATAGATGTAAACCACATGCAGGCCCATATTCTGGCTCACTTCATTGATGATCCTAAACCGCAATTTCCGTTCCTATGTTTAACGGTTAGTGGCGGCCATACACAGATAGTGCTTGTAAAGGATCACCTGGACATGGAAGTTATTGGGCAGACCACCGACGATGCGGTGGGAGAAGCCTTTGACAAAACCGCCAAAATGCTGGGCCTACCTTACCCCGGTGGGCCAATGCTCGATAAAATGGCTGCCCAGGGTAATCCAAAAGCATTTGAGTTTCCGGTAGGCAATATGCCTGCCTACAATTACTCTTTTAGCGGCATCAAAACTTCGGTTTTATACTTCCTCAGAGATAAAACGAAGAATGATGCAGCCTTCGTACAGGAGAACATAGCCGATATTTGTGCCAGCGTACAGAAAACCCTTATCAAGACCTTATTGAAGAAGGTGGTTTTGGCTTCGAAAGAACTAGGCGTGAAGGAAATTGCCATAGCAGGAGGAGTGTCAGCTAATTCAGGACTGCGTAGAACACTGCAGGAGTACGCCGCTAAGTATAACTGGAATGTGTATATCCCAGCCTTTCAGTATTGCACTGATAATGCAGGTATGATTGCTATAGCTGCTCACTACCAGTATCTTAAAGGCGATTTTGCAAGCCAGTATGTGAGCCCGGAGCCACGATTAAAAATTTGAGCAGAATCTGCTAGAAGATAAGTTTCTCAGCTTGTATGAATGGATGTTGTGTCTGCTGATAATTGAAAATATACATCCGAAAGCTGAGAATGCTTTAAAGTGAAACAAGAGCAGCAATAATGAAAACCGGAGACACCCGTACCTATGTTAAACTCGTAACGGCAGCAGATTTTGCTCAGTTTGATGATGGACTGGTGCATGCTGTGTGTTCTACTTTTTCGCTTGCGCAGGCAGCAGAGTGGGCGGGTAGGCTGTTTGTGCTGGATATGAAAGCCGAAGATGAAGAAGGTATAGGTACTTTTTTAAGCATCAATCATAAAGCTCCTGCTTTTGAGGGGGAACAGGTGGTGATTACTGCTTCCTTAGTCAAGCAGGATGGGCATGAGGTTGTATGTTCTTATGTGGCTCGTGTGGGGGAGCGCCTGGTGGCAGATGGAGAAACGGGACAGAAAATTTTAAAAAAAGAAAAACTTGCCAAAATTTTGGCACCGAACAAAGTATAAATGGCAAAGCAAGAGAAAGACAGAATAAAGAAACATGTGAACATCGTTAACCGGAAAGCTTCCTTTGAATATCAGTTCATAGATAAGTATACGGCTGGCGTGATGCTGAAAGGAACGGAGATAAAATCTATTCGTGAGGGTAAGGTGAACATGCAGGATGGCTATTGTGTGTTTACCAATGGTGAATTGTGGCTCCATAACGTGCATATATCTACTTATACAGAAGGCACGCACTTTAACCATGAGCCCGTTAGAACCCGAAAGCTGCTTCTAAAGAAATCTGAGCTTAGCAAGCTGGAGTCAAAATCAGAGGAGCAGGGGGTAACCATTATCCCTACCCGTGTCTTTATAAGTGATCGTGGTTTTGCTAAAGTAGAGATTGCACTTGCGAAGGGTAAGAAGCTGTATGACAAGCGCCAGGATATAAAAGAAAAAGATGTGAAACGCGAGCTTGACCGCAGCGGCTATTAATATATTTGAGTTCTGATAGAGCGAATAAGTGAGTAATAGTATAGCTCAACGTTCAGTCAATATTTATTCAGTTATTCAATAATCGCTCATTCAAAAATAAATCAAGGTGGAATACGGGATAGGTATGCTAAGTGTGGTGCCAATGCGTGCCGAGACATCTGACAAAGCTGAAATTGTTACACAATTGCTGTTTGGTGAGTGCTATGAAGTAGTAGCAAAGGAAGGAAACTGGCTTTGTCTGCAACTCACTACAGACGGTTATCGTGGGTGGATTGACTATAAACAACACACACCCGTTTCAGAAACATACTATCAGGAGTGGCTACAGGCAAAGCATCCGCGTGTGCTGGACATACTTGGTTTTGTGCAGCAGCAAGAGGTGCAAATCCCGGTGGGTATTGGTAGCTACCTTCCTTTCTTTGACGGTCAGAACGTACGTATAAACGACTCATTTCTTGCATACAGCGGGAGGTCCTCTGCAATCTCAGATGCCGTTACCACAGCACACTTGACAGCGTTAGCCACTTGTTTCCTTAAGTTTCCTTATTTATGGGGAGGAAAGTCGGTTTTTGGTATCGACTGCTCAGGCTTTACGCAGCAGGTATTTGGCATTTGTGGCTATCAGTTGCCGCGGGATGCTTATCAGCAAGTGCTACATGGGGAAGAGGTGCATTTCGTAACCCAGGCACAGCCAGGAGATCTGGCATTTTTTTCCAATGCGGAAGGGCGCATCGTTCACGTAGGCATTGTGATGGAAGAGCAGAAAATCATACATGCGCATGGTGAGGTTCGAATAGACAAACTCGATCATAATGGTATTTTCAATAATGATCTGATGCGCTATACCCACAACTTACGCATCATCAAGAGAATTTCTTTCTAAAACTGCTGATTTCCTATAACTTACGTATACTGTGGCGGTTAATTCCGTAGAAGCTATGCGTAAGTCATGAAATTGGCTATGAAAGATAAAGTACTCATCCTGAACCAAGATTTTAACGCTATTGCGGTTTGCTCTGTGCACAAAGCATTTCTGTTGGTGTACCTGGATAAAGCAGAAATGGTAACCCGATCCGACGGTGAATTTTTGCACTCCATTAGCGCCGCCTACCCGGTGCCTTCTGTGATAAGGCTACAAAATTACGTGCATGTTCCTTATTTTGGAATATCTCTCAGTAGACATAATGTTTTGCGGCGCGACAACTACAGTTGCCAATATTGTGGATCTGTTAAAAATCTCACTCTAGATCATCTGTTACCTCGCTGCAGGGGAGGAGAGACCAAGTGGCAAAACCTGGTAACAGCCTGCTCGCGATGCAACTCACGCAAAGGAGACCGGACGCCTGAAGAGGCAGGTCTGAAGCTGCTCCGAAAACCTGTCCGCCCATCGCTAAAAAGCTTTCTGCAGTTGCACGTGAATCCTGGCAATAAAGACTGGCGTGTATACCTGGGTATGGAGTATTAAGAGTTGATGAGTGTTGCTAATAAATTTAGCTATATGTGTTTAAGTTTAAGCTAATCAAATGCTTGTGGCATGAAGTGATGTGTTCACTTTAACATAAAATGCTTTTTTGCGCTAATGTTGCTCTTAGCCTTTCCTTTCTTAAGTAAACATGCTTCTTCCGTAAGTATACTTTCAATTTCCTTTTCTAGCGCACTCATACTACTTGCAGAACCACATCTACTTGAACTGACTTGTTATTAAATAACTAATCTGTCTTTTTATGCTGCAAGTTGCTGGTTACTAATAATTAGAGATGATTTGCTTGCTGCAAGCTGTAGATTACCAACACGTGCATACATTATTAAATACGAGTGGTTTTTTATCAGGAAAATTCTTACTTTTGCAGTTCATTCAGGTGAATGAGCCCGTACTAAAATTTGCGGGAGTTGTAAAACTAAACCAAACCGGCTTATTGCTCTAGGTCGGTGGCTACGCAAGAGCAGAAAAAACAATATGAGTAATTCTCCAGAAAATTTCGACTGGGACAAGTTTGAGTCTCAGGGTTTCGGTGCTGGTTACAGCAAAGCAGAGAAAGCCGAAATGGAACAAATGTATGACGACACCCTGACTACCGTACAGGAGCAGGAGGTTGTTACTGGAACCGTTGTTGCCGTTACTGACCGTGACGTAATTCTTAACATCGGTTTCAAATCTGACGGATTGGTGTCTGCCTCTGAATTCAGAGATATGCCAAACCTGAAGCCTGGTGACCAGGTAGAAGTATTTATTGAAGATCAGGAAGATCCTAATGGTCAGCTTATCTTGTCTCGCAAGAAAGCGAAAATCGTTAGCGCCTGGGCTAAAATCTATGATGCACTTGAGAACGACAAAGTTCTGGAGGGTGTTGTTAAGAGAAGAACCAAAGGTGGTCTTATCATGGATATCCATGGTGTGGAAGCCTTCTTGCCAGGTTCACAAATCGACGTGAAGCCAATCCGTGACTTCGACGTATTTGTTGGCAAGCAGATGGAAGTAAAAGTTGTGAAAATCAACGCTGCTTTCGATAACGTGGTTGTATCTCACAAAGTGCTTATCGAGAAAGATCTTGAGCAGCAGCGTGCCGCTATCCTGAACAACCTTGAAAAAGGACAGGTTCTGGAAGGTGTTATCAAGAACATGACAAACTTCGGTGTGTTCATCGACCTTGGTGGCGTAGACGGTCTGCTTCACATCACAGATATTTCATGGGGACGTATCAACCACCCAGAAGAAGTATTAAACCTTGACCAGAAAGTAAACGTGGTAGTTCTTGACTTCGATGAAGACAAGAAGCGTATCTCTCTTGGTATGAAGCAGCTTACGCCACATCCGTGGGATGCTCTTCCAGCTGAGATTGAAGTTGGTTCAAGAGTTAAAGGTAAAATCGTTAACGTGGCTGATTACGGCGCATTCCTTGAGCTTATGCCAGGAGTTGAAGGCCTGATCCACGTTTCTGAAATGTCTTGGTCTCAGCACCTGCGTAACCCACAAGACTTCATCAAGCAAGGCGACGAGGTTGAAGCAGTTGTTCTGACAATGGACCGTCAGGAGCGCAAGATGTCTTTGGGCATTAAGCAGCTTACCGAAGATCCTTGGAACAAAGAAAATGTGTTAACGAAGTATGCAGTAGGCACGAAGCACACTGGCATCGTTCGTAACCTGACTAACTTCGGCCTGTTCTTAGAACTTGAAGAAGGTGTTGACGGTCTTGTACACGTATCTGACCTTTCTTGGACTAAGAAAATTAAACACCCATCTGAGTTCGTGAAAGTTGGTGATAACCTGGATGTAGTTGTTCTGGAGCTTGATGTTCCTAACAGAAGACTTGCATTAGGCCACAAGCAGCTTGAAGAAAACCCTTGGGATACGTTTGAGTCTGTATTCAACATTGGTTCTGTACACAAAGCTACTGTACTTGAGAAATCAGACAGAGGCGCTGTACTTGAGTTGCCTTATGGCATCGAAGGTTTTGCTTTCCCTAAAGGCTTAGCAAAAGAAGACGGATCTCAGGTTGAAGTAGGTGAGTCACTTGACTTCAGAGTAACTGAATTCTCTAAAGAAGATCGTAAGATCATCCTTTCGCACACTGCTTCTCATTCTGAAGTAGAGGCTACCAGAACTGCAAGAGCTACGAAGAAGCCTGCTGCTGGTGCTGAGAAGAAAGAAAAAGCTTCTGCGCCTAAAGTTCAGAAAGATGCTGATAAGTCTACCCTAGGTGACCTGGATGCATTATCTGCTCTGAAAGAGCAAATGCTGGAGAATGAGAAAGAAGCTGGTGTTAAGAAGTTAGAAGCTGCTGCTGCAAAGAAAACGCAGGACGGTGATAGCGATGACAACGCATCTGAATCTTCTGAAGAAAACAATGCTTAATCCATAAGCTTGTTCTATAAAAGAAAGCCCCGGAGTAATCCGGGGCTTTTTTGTTTATATAGCACAGGGCAGGGCTTGCTGTTTTGGTGTCCACAACTATCCAGGAGAGTGTTAAGTATGTTAAACTGAATTCAAGTATAATTTAACTAGCTGTAACTCAAACTATAGCTGGTACTGTAATAGAAATAACCGAAAAATATGCCTATAAAGTTTGCCAGGCATATTTCTATGTGTATATTTGCACTCCAATCGATTAACACGGTAACGTGGCCGAGTGGCTAGGCTCAGCTCTGCAAAAGCTGCTACAGCGGTTCGAATCCGCTCGTTACCTCCAAACCCTGCTAAGATTTCTTAGCAGGGTTTTTTTGTACCCACTTTTCTTATTCGTTTCTCCATTCTATACTTATCTTCTTATTCAATCAGGAGGGGAATAATTCTTTTCTTCCTCTAATCTTTTGATATCATAATTCGTACTCACCAGTACTAAGCCACTTTTGGCTTAATGATGAAGTATAGCCTTCAAGCTTTTTGATTAAAGAAGTGCCAGAACCGAACCTAAAAAGAGCACCAAAAATTGCACAGCAATCGTATCATATCGCCTAAAAGAATAGGATAGCAGAAGGCAGAAACTGTATCTGATAGAAAACGCATAGCTTGCACAGCGAATTCCAACACATGAAGATCATAGATTTGCGCGTAATGCGCGGGCCAAACTATTGGTCAGTTAAGCACCCCAAACTCATTGTTATTAAGTTAGACCTGGAAGGGCTAAGCCATAAAAGTACGAACAACATCCCTTCCTTCTCCTCAAGGCTGAAAAAGTTGCTGCCAGTGTTAGAGAGCCACAGAGCGGATGAGAAGGAGGGTGAAGGGTTCTTTCATCAACTAGAAGAAGGTATAACATTTGGCCATGTGGTACAGCATGTGGCGCTTGCGCTGCAAACAATGGCAGGTATGGAAAGCAGCTACGGCCGAAGCTATCCTGCACATGAAGAGGACCACATGATGGTCGTGTTTTCTTACCAGGAAGAGCGAGCTGGAGAACATGCAGCTTATGCAGCTGTAAGGTTAACAAAAGCCTTACTGGCAGGAGAAAAAGTAAGTATAACCGATGATGTAAACCGACTGCACGAAATAAGGGAAGATGAATATTTTGGTCCCAGCACCTTCTCGATTGTTTCTGAGGCAAGCAGCAGAGGTATACCTTACATTAGACTCAACCGGCACTCGCTCATTCAGTTGGGCTATGGTGTAAACCAGAAGCGTATACAGGCCACCATGACCTCCCAAACTGCTTGTTTCGCCGTGGAAATAGCAGGGGACAAAAAGGCTACAAAAGACATTCTGGAAGATGCAGGTATACCTGTTCCGAAAGGAACAACCATCTATGCAGCCGAAGAACTGAAGCAAACCATCAGTTGGTTAGGCTTCCCGTTGGTGATAAAGCCTTTAGATGGCAACCATGGCAAAGGGGCTACCATCAACATAGCTAACTTCAAAGATGCACAGAAAGGCTTTGCAGAGGCTCAGAAGTTCTCTCAGGGAGTGATGGTGGAGCAGTTTATTGAAGGGTTTGACTTCAGGCTTTTGGTGATTAACGGTAAATTTATAGCTGCTGCTAAACGTACACCCGCTATGGTAACAGGAGATGGATGTTCTACCATAAAACAGCTGATTGATAAGGAAAACAAAGACCCAAGGCGTGGAATTGGGCACGAAAAAGCACTCACCCGAATACATATTGATAAGCATACACTTGATCTACTCAAAAAGCAAAACCTGACAACAAAGTCTGTATTGCCTGCAGGAGAGGTTTTATACTTGAAGAGTACGGCCAATATAAGTACAGGTGGCACTGCAACAGATGTAACAGACCTCATTCATCCGTACAACATATTAATGGCTGAGCGTATAGCTGGCTTGATTGGCCTCGATATATGCGGTATAGATGTGATGACTACTGATATTGCCATTCCGTTAAATGAGGCCAGAGGAGCCGTACTAGAGGTGAATGCTGCCCCAGGTTTCAGGATGCATATTTCTCCTACCTATGGGCTACCAAGAAACGTGGCAGAGCCTGTAATTGATATGCTTTTCCCGCATCCTAAGCCTGCACGCATACCTATTGTAGCGGTGACGGGAACCAACGGTAAAACCACTACTACACGTCTGATTGCCCACATGGTAAAGCATAAAGGCTACCAGGTTGGCTATACTACTACAGATGGTATTTATGTGCAGGATAAGCTACTGGAAAAAGGAGATACAACAGGATCCTACAGTGCAGAGTTTGTCCTTAAAGACCCTACCGTAAACTTTGCTGTGCTGGAGTGTGCACGCGGAGGGTTGTTGCGTTCCGGCTTAGGTTTCGAGCAATGTGATGTGGGCATTGTAACAAATGTCAGCTCTGATCATTTAGGTCTGCGTGATATACATACGGTAGAAGAACTGGCTAAGGTGAAGGCTGTTATTCCAAAAAGCGTTCGCAAAGATGGTTATGCAATTTTGAATGCAGATGATGATCTAGTGTATGCTATGGCGCAGGAAGTAAAATGCAATGTGGCCTTTTTCAGTATGGATGAGGAAAACCCGCGCATTTTAAAGCATATAGCTAAAGGTGGGTTAGCGGCTGTGTTCGAAAACGGGTATATCTCCCTCTTCAAGAACAGCTATAAAATCAGGATAGACCGAGTGGCTGATATTCCACTTACTTTTGGAGGCAAGGCCAGGTTTAACATCGAAAACATTTTGGCAGCTACCTTGGCAGGTTATGTGTCGCATATAGATGTAGAGGACATTAAAACCGCATTCCGAACCTTTATTCCATCTCCTAGTAAAACACCTGGCCGCATGAATCTGTTTAAGTTTCCGGAATTTGAGGTGCTTGTTGACTATGCTCACAACGTGGGAGGACTAAAATCGATTGGAGATTACATCAATGCATTGGAGGTGAACAAGAAAGTTGGGATTGTTGCTGCTGTAGGAGATCGTCGTAAAGAAGATTTCTATGAGATGGGTTGTGTGGCAGGAGAGGTATTCGATGAAATAATTGTTCGGTTAGATGCAGACTTAAGGGGTAAGACAGCAGAAGAGATAACCGGGCCGTTATTGGAGGGTTTAGAAGATACTGCTCCTGCCAAACCCGTGCATGTTATTCCCTCTGAAATGAGTGCTATTGCTTATGCGCTGGAGCATGCCGAAGCAGGTTCTTTTATTGCCATCTTTACTGAAGAAATAGAAGAATCAGTGAAAATGGTCGAAAGCTTTAAAGTTATTCAAGACCGTAAGGTAATGATAGAATAAAGCGCTGGCAGCAGCGTTAAAATAATTAAAATGTGAACGATGGACTAAAGCCCCTGCCTAAGAGGCTGTTTTGATTTAGTTGAGTAAAAAAGCAGGTGTCGGTTGTTGGGTAATAAAAGTTTGCAGACTTATGACTTACCCAAGCGATTTAACCGAC
>NZ_JBHTLD010000051.1:0-23910 GCF_042678745.1 Pontibacter rugosus
ATTTATAAGTGTTTTTGGCACCCACCATTTTTCACTTAAAACTTTTTATCCTAAACTGGATGAGCAGGGCCAGGTTATCTATAATTCGGCTGGTGATACTGTTTTTCACACTGTTCCATACTTTGAGATGCTCTCTCAAGAGCGAGATACTATAAGTCAAGCTGTTCTTGATGGCGATATTTATCTTATCCATTTTTTTGATCCTACCTGCGGCGCACCCTGTCAGAATATTTTTTCTAAATTAGTGCGTGTGCAGGAAGCATATGAAAACAACCCTCAGGTTAAGCTTGTTTCTGTAAGTAGAACATCAATGGTTGATAGCTTAACTGTTTTGCAAAAGCTCGCACATAATTACTCTATAGTTCCTGGCACATGGTACTGGTTAACAGGAAGTACAGAAGAGACTAACAACTTAAATGCTGCAATCTTTCCTGAATTTGCAAAAAACAATCCTGCCATATTGAATATGAATGATCAACTGGTGTTGGTAGATAAAGAGAAGAAAATCAGGGGAGTTTACAAGGGGGACAGTATAAAAGAAATGGATCGGGTAATTCTAGAAATAAATGTTTTGCTAGATGAATACAGTAAGAGAAAATAGCCTCACAAGCAACAAAGACAAAAAATACCTATCGGTAATTGCCGTATTATCGGTGGCAATTCCAGTAGTAGTGGCAGTTTTGTTCTTCATGCCTAAAGCCAATACACCCGGAATTGATGTATCTTATCTTCCTGCTTTTCATGCCATACTAAATTCTTTGACAGCAGTTGCACTGGTTATAGGGTATTTTAACGTTAAAAGGGGAAACGTAAAGGCGCACCGAGCAGCCATGCTTGCTGCTTTTAGCCTTTCAGCAATATTTCTTGTTTCCTATGTTACGTATCATTTCCTGGGCCAGAGAACTATCTACGGCGGCGATGGTGTTTTAAAGTACATTTACTATTTTGTGCTGCTAACGCACATTGTACTGGCAGTGGTTATAGTGCCATTAGTATTATTATCTGTGTATTATGGCATTACAAATCAATTGGTGCGCCACCGCCGTATTTCTAGATGGACGTTTCCAATTTGGTTTTATGTAGCTGTGACTGGCGTAGTAGTATACTTTATGATTTCACCTTATTACGCTTAGCTTTACATTATTGATGTTGTTTAGGTACTTATGAAAAATAAACTAAGTAAGATCGTTGTTGCGCTGACTGTAGCATTTATACTTATGTTCGCCGCAACAGATGCCTATAGCCAATGCGCTATGTGCCGTGCCACTGTTGAGTCTAACGTAGGTACCGGAAGCAAAGAGCCAGAAAATCAAGTAGGCTCAGGCTTAAATACAGGTATACTTTACCTCATGGCCATTCCTTATGTTTTAATTGGTGCTGTTGGTTTCTTGTGGTACATGAGTAACCGCAAGAACACCAATAAAGCATGAGCAAAGCCGCTGCGTAAATAGAGGCAATTATCAACTGCCATTATCCTCGGTGTGTCAAAGGCGAAGTATTTACAAATTCTCTCATAAGCCTGACTAGGTTTGATCGAATGCATGAGAACTGGCCAATTTATAACCTTTACTATAAGTTTAAGGTTGAATTTTATTTAGGGCCATGTATAGCAGTTAGTCATTTTCGTTGGCTATTGTGCTTTTGATAGAAGTACTGCTGTACTATCTTGCCGGTTATCCGAATGTATGGTTTACCTGAAAGCCATAATCATTTTTTTTAGCACACCTTTTCTTTTCAGATACGCCCGCATTCTGATGTTGCATTTATTTTCTGGAGAAAGCTACTGTCCTAAAGTAGCTAAACCTTAGCACGATTTTTGAATATGTGGCGGTTATGCTACGTTTTACTTAAATTCGTAGCTTAACCCAGCTGTCTTGAATCGCAACTCCATACGTATACTTCTAGCTATTATGTCTCTGCTGTGCTTTATAGCTACAGCAGCGCTATACTTTGGTGTACCTGCTACGATACAAGTGACTGATGATAACCAAGAAGAGGTTTTACAAATTGAAAGAAGTGTACAGCGCTGCATAGAAAAGGCACATGCACAGGCTGAGCGGCTTGATCCAAAGCTTGGCAAAACTACTATAGCTTTTTCTGAATTACTTAAAGCTTCTGACTATCCTGTCTTTATATACCGATCAGGGCAGCTCGTATTTTGGTCTAACCATTCAATTATCCCTCAACCAGATTTACCTAGTTCATTACGGTGGCCAATTGCCGTTGAAAATGAGTATGGGCGCTTTATCATTGTTCCTCATCAAATCAGAGAGTATACAGTTAATGTATATGTGCCTCTGCAGATAGAATATAAGCTTAAGTCTATCTCGCTTACGCCAAAATTAGAGGATGAAGTGTTCAAGAAAGTGGATGTAAGGCTGATTATCGATTCAGATGCTCCGCTGCCACACATCAGAACGCATGACGGTCACTTTCTATTTGCCTTAGATTTTGATGGAGCATATGCCTCGAAAGGATTAGTATCAGTACAGCTTTTGCTGCTTGTGCTGGGGCTTTTGTTTTATGTTCTCTTTAGTGTTTTATTAAGCAGGAAGTATATACTTGCAAGAGCGTACAGCCAGGGAATAGTTGTGCTGCTGGCACTGCTAATAGGTATGCGCTTATTGCTTCTGTTTCTGAATTTACCTTTTGCTATAGGTGATATTGGGCTATTCGACCCAAAGTTTTATGCTGCCTCTTTTTGGTCTCCTTCTGTTGGAGATCTGTTTCTGAACATGCTACTGTTGATGGTTGTAGCAGGCTCATGTTTATACTTGTTCATTAAGAATAAAGCTGTCTCAAAAATAGCCCTGTTGCCGCAGGATAAAGTGCAGCCGCTACAAGTGGCGTGTATGCTTATCTTCTTCTTCCTGCTCCTGCTGCTGTTTCAATTTTACTACAATATCTATCATAATACACCATTGATACTGGATGTGACTCGCTCATTGGAGTTCAGCAAGTATAAAGTCATGATGTATGGTATAATGCTCATGCATACGGTAGCACTGTGTTTGTTTACCTACATGTTGGCTACGGTAGTATCGGTGCTAGTGCCAAAAGAACCTATAATCCGACCCTACAAATTGCTTTTTGTTGTAGCTGGCGTGCTCCTGATGCTGACTGGGTGGTTTGTAACCGAGCTGTTTACTGTTGTGTTTGTTGGAGTGCTTTTTTGGGTTATTATCATTTTTGCAGCGCAGCATCAGAATGCCGTTAGCCTTGTCTACAGAACGTATCTTTTCTTTTTTTTGGTGGTAATCGTAAGTGCCATTACCGGTGCTATGTCATTGTTTTCCCACTACCACAATGATCTAAAGACATACAAGCAAAACCTTGCCTTCAACATTCTACAAGACAATGATGTGTTAGGTGAGTATCAGCTAAACCAGGTGGCAAAGCAAATATCATCTGATGAACTGATACAGATGAAGCTTAAGGGGCCTTATGTGGATGCATCGTTTATCAAACGTAAAATTACAAAGCAGTATTTAAGCGATTATTTTGATAAGTATGAGATAAGTGTACTGCTGTTTGATGGCAACGGTAAGACCCTGGAAAGCGCTGATACCACAGCTACTACACTTCAGGAACTACGACTCCAGTTTGACAGGCCCACAACACAGACGGAACATCGTGAACTTTTCCTGTTAAAGGACCCTATGCGTTATAATGGGAAAATTTACTTAAAGTTTATCAAGGTACCTATTAGTGATGTACAAACAGGAACAATAGCATTGCGGTTAACGCTGAAGAGGCTGTTGCCGAACAGTGTAGTGCCAGAACTCCTCTCAGACCAAAAGTTTGATCAGCCCTTCAGGCGCGATATGCTCAGCTATGCCATCTATGACCGATCAAAGTTGCGCTATAGCGAGGGAGACTATGACTACGCTACCAACTTTAACAAAAGACTGCTGCGGAGACAAGATTTTTACCAGCAGGGACTGGCACAGGATAATTACCACCATTATGGTGTTCGGAACGAGAATGGGCAAATTCTCATTATCACAACAGAAAAGTATGGGAGCCGGGAAGTGCTTTCTAATTTCTCGTTTTTGTTTCTGGTATTTATTTGTGGAGCCATTCTGTGTGGCGTTTTATACTTACTAATTCAGCGGAGGCGCATACGTACCTTCAGCCCTAATTTTAGTACCAAGATTCAGATATTCCTAAACTTCGGTATTTTGATTCCGATGTTATTGGTGAGCATCGCTACTGCCGGCTTGGTAACTGCCTCCTATAAAAAGGACCTGATGCAAAGGTATGAGCAGCGCGGGGAGACTATACAGCAGCACCTTTCACAGAAGCTTACGAAGCGCCTGCTGCAACGCCCGCATCAACTGCAGCAAAGTATAGCTGAAATCGCTAGTATCTCTGAAACAGACATTAACCTGTACGACCGTAACGGAAAGCTTTTGGTGACAAGTCAGCCGCTCATATTTGAAACCGGCTTGCTTTCAAAACTTGTTAACCCGCTGGCTTTTGCTGCTATCTCTGAGCGGCAGGCATTGCGGGTGTTGCTGGAAGAACAAACCGGGAGCCTGAGTTTCAACGCCGTGTACTTGCCTCTTCGCGATGATAACAACCCAACAGAATTAACCGGATTTATAGGTATTCCTTTTTTTGACTCAGAGAAGGAGCTAGACCTAAAGCTAATCGAACTGGTTACTACCACAATGAACATCTTCACCGTTATGTTCATCAGCTTTATGGTGCTCACCTTCTTTGCTTCGCGTGCGCTTACTGTACCGCTGCGCATGCTGGCAGATAAACTCAAGAGAACTTCGCTTACAGGCAAAAACGAAATGCTCGCTTATAGTGGTGCCGACGAAATTGGTATGCTGGTAAACGAGTATAACAGGATGTTGCTGACACTGGAGCAGAACAAGCAGGATTTGGCGATGCAGGAAAAGGAGGCTGCTTGGCGCGAAATGGCACGGCAGGTAGCACATGAAATCAAGAACCCGCTTACGCCCATGAAGCTTTCGTTGCAGTTTTTGCAGAAAGCAATTGCCGAAAAGAGACCGAATACAGAGCAACTCATCGACAAGATATCGCATACGCTCATTACGCAGATAAACATTCTGAACGATATTGCTTCCTCGTTCTCGAGTTTCACCTCTATGCCCGAGCCTAAAGCAGAGCCGATGAACATAGCAGCAGCTTTGCATAAAGCTGCTGACCTACACAACGATCCGGCCACGGCAACATTGAAAAAAGAAATTCAGGAGCAGGAAGTTATTGTAAAGGCTGATGAAAGCCTGATGGTGCGCACCTTTAATAACCTGTTGCTAAACGCAATACAGGCGGTGCCGGCAAGCCGCAAGCCGGAGATACGCGTGAAACTGGAACTGCAAGCTACACAAGAAGTGTTGATCTCAATCAGAGACAATGGCAGCGGCATTCCACAAGATATTCAGAGTAAAGTGTTTATCCCAAATTTCAGTACAAAGTATACTGGATCGGGTATTGGGCTTGCCGTGGCAAAGAGAGGCATTGAAAATGCCGGCGGCCGTATCTGGTTTGAGACAGAAGCAGGGAAGGGCACTACTTTCTTTATTTTATTACCGCTGGCGGATGCATAAGAAGGGCTTGCTCCTGGTGTTTTTGCTTTGGGGAATGGTATTGCCACTATTGGCGCAGGCACCTATTAATAACCAGCGATGCAAATGGATAGCTGTTAGCAACATGCCCCAGCAACTTGATTCGCTTACGCTGTTGCCCAGCACAATCACTTTGCACCATCCAAAGCAGCAGCAGTTTACCTACGACTATAACTATACCACCAACTTATTTACGCTTACCGGCTTTCCGCCTCCCGACTCCGTTTCCCTTGATACACTGGGCACTATGCAAGCCGTGCATGACTCGCTGCTGGTATGCTTCCGGGTAATGCCTTTAAACCTGACACAGCCTGCCTTTAAACGTGATATCACAAAACTAGAGAAAACCTCTTTTCAGAAGGGGGGGCTGCTGGAGGATATCAACTCAAAAGAAGAAATATTTAAAACGCCCGGTTTAAACAAGACAGGCAGTATTTCGCGTGGTGTTTCGTTTGGCAATACTCAGAACGTCTTTGTTAACTCAGCGCTTAATTTACAGTTGGATGGAAAGTTGACAGACGATATAAGTATAACAGCTGCTATTACAGATCAGAACATCCCTTTTCAGCCGGAGGGAAACACCCAGCAGTTGCAGGAGTTCGACAAAGTATACATTACCCTGAAGCATCGCCTATGGCAGCTAACCGCAGGTGATGTGGTGCTGCGTAGCAAGCCATCCTACTTTATGCAGTTTTACAAGAACGTGCAGGGGGGAGCGTTCAGTTATACCTTAGGCAAAGATCCGGAGCGGCAGGGAGTAACCTCTGTGGCAGCCTCTGTTTCCAAAGGTAAGTTTGCCTCGCAGGTGATTACACCACAGGAGGGTGTGCTGGGGCCGTACCGCTTGAGAGGGCCAAACAACGAACTCTTTATTATTGTGCTGGCCAACTCAGAGCGTGTTTTTCTGGATGGTATATTGCTGCAACGCGGGTATGACTATGACTATGTGATTGACTATAACCAGGCTGAAATTACATTTACTACCCGCCATGTGATCACCAAAAACTCAAGGCTAAAGGTTGACTTTGAATATTCTGACCAAAACTATAGCCGTGGTATTTACAACCTAAGTCATTACCAAAGCCTCGGCAAACTAAAAGTATACGGCAACTACTACAACGAAAGCGATAACCCGAATAGCCTCATTAACTTAAATCTGGACCCACAGCAAAAGCAGCTGCTGTCTGGTATTGGCGATAACCTGCAAATGGCTTTAGCCTCCGGTGCTGACAGTGTGGCTTATGACCCACGGCAGGTGCTCTATGCCAAACAGGATACAGTTTATAATAATGGCGAAAGCAGTACGACCATCTATACTTACTCTACTAACCCTGAATGGGCACACTATAGTGTAAGCTTTACCAACGTGGGTGCTGGAAACGGCGATTATGTGGCAGTAAATGGGGCCGTAAACGGACGGGCTTATAAGTGGGTGGCTCCTGTAAATGGAGTTCGCAGAGGCAGTTATGCGCCGGTGCGCGTGCTGCCGACACCTAAAAAGAAGCAACTGGTTACAATTGGTGGTAGCTATGAGTTGCAGGAAGGGATCAGTTTTTTTGCAGAAGGCGCTGCTTCTCAGCATGACCTTAATCGCTTTTCTACTTTAGATGCAGGCGATGATGCTGGTAAGGGCCTGCGCTTAGGTTACGTAGTGCAGAACAAGCAGCTTTCTATTCTGGGCAAGTATAGGCTAAGCAGTACACTGAATTATGAATTTACAGATGAGCATTTCGAGCCAATCGACCGCTACAGGCCGATAGAGTTTGACCGTGACTGGAATTTGACAATCACAGAAAAAGCCGAAGACCATATTTTTAACTTTTCGGTAGGAGCCGCAAAAGACGCAGCCAACCTGGTAAACTATCGTATTAGTCGCCGCTATAGAGATGAGCAGCTAGATGGGGTACAGCATTACCTGGATGTAATGAAGAAGGTGGGGAAATTGGAGTTGCGAAACAGGTTTTTCTTGCTGAATAGTGAGCAGGGAGAGCGGGAGTCTCAATGGTATCGGGGTGATATGAACGTAGCGTATAAATTCGGACGCGTTTCTCCTGGTTATACTTACAGCTTTGATAAAAACCGAATCACCAGCCTTGGCTCTGATTCGGTGGTAGGATCGGCACAGTATTTTGAGCAGCACCTGTTTTACCTGGAGAGCGGCGATACTGCAAGAACAAAGTTTCGGCTAGACTATAGCCACCGCACCGACAGGTTTCCGACCGGGTATGGCACCATGGGAATGCCCGAAGTAGGGCAGACGTATAATGCTGTCTTGCAGAAAAAGATTAACTCTGATCAGGATTTGTCAGTGCAGGCAACCTATCGAAAGCTGGATGTCCGGAATGGAAAAAATGAAGAAACCATACAGTCTCGTGTAGATTGGAATGCAAATTTTCTGGAAGGTGCCCTAAAATCGGAATTAAGCTATGCAACAGGTACAGGCCGTGAGCTAAAGCGTATCTATATTTTTCAGGAGACGTTGCCAGGGCAGGGGACGCACTACCTACGGGAAGGAGGTGACCCGAACAACCTCAACGATTACTTGGAGGCGCAGGCAGTAGACCAGCGACGCTACATCAAAATATACCTTCCTACTGATGAGTATGTGAATGCCTATACAAATACTTTTACTTATCGCTTAACCACAAATGCCCCCCGTAGCTGGCGTACAGAACCAGGTATACGCGCGAAGCTTGCCAACTTTTCCATGCTATCTTATGTCAGCATCAACAAGAAGACAACCGAGAATGACCTAAGCCAGCGTTTTAATCCCTTTAGCCAGGAAGTGGAGGATGCTTTTCTGATCTCGCTGCTGAAACAACTACGCCATACGGTATACTATAATCGTAGTAATCCAAAGTATGGCCTAGAGTATACGGTGCAGCAAAACGAGCAAAAGCAGCTGCTTACGAACGGCACTGAAACCCGCAATCTCCTAAGCCATGTACTTATCGGCCGCTTAAACTTGAATGAGGTACTAAGTTCGCAGCTAAGCGCAGGCTATAATGTGCGAGAAAACCAGTCTAACTTTCTGAACTCCAAAAATTTTAAGATCCAGGCAAGGGAGCTATCTCCTGAACTGGCTTATCAGCCTAACACGGTGCTGCGCTTTACCGGCAAATACCAATATTCTATAAAGCATGATGTTTTGGCAACAGCAGAGACAGAGCAGGAGGGCGTGTTTCATGAGTTGGGGCTGGAAACAAAGCTAAGCCAGGTTGGAAAACGTACGGTATCTGGCAACATCAAGTACGTAAATATTGAATTTGATGGTGATCAAACCTCCTATGTCGGCTATGAAATTTTAAACGCCCTGCGCCCCGGCAACAACATGACCTGGGCACTTGTAGTACAGCAGCGCCTGAGTAATGGTCTAAATGTATCTTTGAACTACGATGGCCGGAAAGCAAACGGGGTAGGAGTAGTACACACCGGGCGTACGCAGGTATCGGTATTGTTTTAAAGCCGAATTTTATCGTTTTCGCTCTTCCATTATTTTATAATAATTCTGCAGCCTAGTTTTTGTGCTGGAGGAAAGCGCTATCATCTAAAGGCTTTGCTGTTGCAATTACTTTAGAAAATGGTATGTATATGTATGGTGTTTTCAACCTACACTTACTTGAATTTACATCAACAGACATAAAAGCAAAGCCCACTTGCTTGAAGCAAGTGGGCGAGTAAACTATCGCTGCTCAACTGCAGCAACTGTGCCTTAACTTCTTAATAATACCTCCCCGGAATCAAGTAATTCTGTACATAATCATTTACCCCTTCCTCTAACGTATGAAAAGGCTTATCGTAACCGATGGAGCGCAGTTTGCTCATATTTGCTTCCGTAAAGTACTGATAGTTGTCCCGGATGCTGGATGGTGTATCCATAAAATTAATGTCAGGGGCTACTCCCATGGCATCGAAGGTGTTAATGGCAAGCGACATGAAGGTGCGGGCTTTGCCTGAGCCGAGGTTGTAGATGCCTGAGTTCTTGCGGTGGTGCATCAGGAACATGCAAACTTCCACCACATCCTTCACATATACAAAGTCGCGCATCTGCTCACCGTCTGCATAATCTGGGTTGTGAGAACGAAACAGGGTCATGCTGCCTTTCTCCTTAATCTGGTTGTAAGTATGGAAAATAACTGAGGCCATTTTGCCTTTGTGATATTCGTTCGGGCCATACACGTTAAAGAATTTTAGGCCAGCCCAAAAGAAGGGTTTTGCTGTTTGCTCCAGTGCCCAAATATCAAAATCGTTTTTAGAGTCGCCGTATGGGTTTAGCGGCTTCAGCAGCGGAATAGTTGCCTCGTTATCGTCGTAGCCCAACGTGCCAGAACCGTAGGTAGCCGCCGAAGAAGCGTATACCAGCGGAATCTGGTATTCGCAGCAGGCGTTCCATACTTGCTTCGAGTAATTCAGGTTCAGCAGGTCGAATACGTCTTTGTTAAACTCGGTGGTATCGGTGCGTGCGCCCAAGTGGAATATAAACTCTACCTCCTCATAATGCTCATCCAGCCAATCAAAAAAGTTTTCGCGGTCCACGAACTCCTTTATCTTTTTGCCTTTAAGGTTATTTTCCTTTTTAGCGATGGAGAAATTATCCACTACTACGATATCATTAAAATTGTCCTGGTTTAATCTGCCTACGAGGCAGCTTGGAATAAAGCCAGCGGCACCTGTTACTACAATCATGGTTCTTTGTTAAGCCTGTAACTAAAATTGCGCTAAATTTACAAAAATAAACTTAGCCGCCTGTATGCATACGGGCAACCTATACTTTGAAACGAACAAGACGCGTACTTTATACTTGCCGATTTATACTAGGCCTTTGCCTTTTAGTATGTTCATGCCAGCAAAAAGGGGCAAAAGTGCAGGAGCAACTGGTGCTTCAGGATGATTTAGGCCGAGAACTGAAGCTGAATAAGAAGCCGGAGCGGGTATTTTCCTTTGCCTCCTCTATGACGGAAATGCTTTTTGCCGTGCTTGATACCAGCACCATTATCGCCCGTTCTCCCCAAGATGATTATCCGGCTGCAGCAGCGTTAAAGAAACCAACAGTACAGAACTACCCAGTAGATTATGAGCAGGTGCTGGCCCTGAAGCCCGACCTTATTTTTACGGTAGAAGGCATCACCCCACTGGAGGTAGCGGAACGGCTGCAGGAACTGGGTGTGCCGGTATACTATCAGAAGTATAGATCAGTAGAGGACATCTTTACAGGGCTGGAGGATATAGGGCGCATTATGGGCCGGGAAGAGCAGGCAAAGCAGCTCACAGATTCGCTACGGCAGGAGGTTGGCATACTTAAGCAGCGGCACGAGGGACAAAAACAAACCCCGCAGCGGGTATTAGCCATTACCTGGACTGACCCAATTTACGTGCATGGCCAGAACACCATCTTTACAGGCAAGCTAAATATTTTAGGTGCTGAGAATGCGGTACAGGAGGTGTTTGATCAGCCATACCCAGCCCTCACCCGTGAGTATATTCTCAAGTTAAACCCTGATGTGCTGCTAGGCGGAACAAAGGAGGAGATGGAAGAGAAGTTTTTCAGTCTCTACCCGGAGCTTCGCAGAATAAATGCCTATCAAAATAATCGTATTTATAAAGCAACAGATGATCTGATGTCGCGTCCAGGCCCAAGGGTAGTGGAGTCGTTGCGGGAACTGGAGGGCATTCTTTATCCATGATGCAGCGCAACTTATACTTTATACTTGCTCTGCTGCTGATTTTAGTAGTACTGGTGCTGGGGCTGCAGGTCGGCTCTTTTGATACCAGTGCCACTACCATTCTTGAAGCCTTCTTTCACTACGATTCAGGTGATACCACACATTTTGCCATACTTCACCTGCGCTTGCCGCGCCTTATACTTGCCTTAGTGGTAGGAGCCTCGCTGGCCTTTTGTGGTTACCTGATGCAGGCAATGGTAAACAACGGTCTGGCAGATCCATACTTGCTGGGCACAGCTTCGGGAGCCTCTCTGGGAGCTGTTATTGTGTTTTTTGGCTTTGTGCCGATAAGCTTTGCTGGTTTATACTTGCCACCTGTGTTTGCCCTGGCAGGTGCGTTTCTTGTAACGCTGGTTGTGGTAATTTTAGGCTATCGGAAACGGCAGATTATACCTTCGCAGTTATTGTTGGCAGGTATAGCATTAAGTTCTTTGGTCACGGCCATTGTTGGACTGCTCACTTTCCTTTCTGATTCAGAGGGCAAGCTGCGGTCGGTGGTGTACTGGTCGATGGGCAGTTTTGAACGGGCAAGCTGGAATTCAGTGCCTTACCCAACCGTGGCTTTGCTGCTAGCGTTGCTGCTCTTTGCATTCTATCAAAAGCAACTAAATATATTATTGCTAGGAGAGGAGCGGGCACAGGCCTTAGGTATACAGGTGTCACGTACGCGCTGGGTTATTCTAGGAACTGTTTCTGTTGTAACTGGTTTTGCTGTGGCTACCTCTGGCCCTATTGGTTTTGTAGGGTTAATTATTCCACATATTACACGTGGTTTGCTCGGCACTACAGGCCGGTCTAACCTGCTTTTCTGCGCTTTTGTAGGCGGTTTGTTTATGTTATTGTGTGATTTGCTCTCCAGAATAATTTATCCGCCTGCCGGACTGCCGATTGGAATCATTACTTCGTTTTTTGGTGTTCCTTTCTTCGTATATTTGCTGTTCAAAAAGAATTACAATTTCAGAGGATAAATGATTTACGTTAGCAGGTTAGAGCACTTCAACGCAGCACACAAGCTGTTTAACCCGAACTGGTCGTTGGCAAAGAACAAGGAGGTTTTCGGGCCATGTGCCAATACCAACTGGCATGGGCATAATTATGAGCTTATCGTGACGGTAAAAGGAAAACCAGATCCGGACACAGGCTTTGTAATTGACCTTAAAAAGCTTAGTACACTCATCCGTACCCACATCATAGAAAAGGTAGATCATAAAAACCTGAACCTGGATGTGGCGTTTATGGAGGATAAACTGGCTAGTACAGAAAACCTGGTGGTTGAGTTTTGGAAAATACTGGAGCCGCGCGTTAAAGAAATATCAAACCAAAACGCCAGCCTGCACAGTTTAAAGCTGTACGAAACCCCACGCAATTACGTAGAGTACTTCGGAGAATAAGCTAAGGATGGCCGCGGGTTATACTTAGCGGCCACCGACAGCACCCTTTTCTAGCGAATCTCACAAGCATACCCATAAGCATGAAATATTACATTATAGCCGGTGAGCGTTCCGGTGACCTTCACGCCTCAAATCTCATAAAGCAGCTCCATAGGCAAGATCCGGATGCGCAGATAAGAGGGTGGGGTGGAGACATGATGCAGGATGCGGGTATGGAGCTTGTGCGTCATTACCAGGAGATGGCTTTTATGGGCTTTGCCGAAGTTTTTAAAAGCCTGCGCAAAATCCTCGGTTTTCTGAGTGAGGCTAAAAGTGATATCAAGCGCTACCAGCCTGACGTGGTTATCCTCGTGGATTATGCCGGTTTTAACATGCGCGTAGCTAGATTTGCCAAAAAGCAGGGTATAAAAGTTTTTTACTACATCTCTCCTAAAATCTGGGCCTGGAACCAAGGGCGTGTGCACGGCATTAAAAAGGTGGTGGATCGGATGTTTGTCATTATGCCTTTCGAAGAAGATTTTTACGGGCGTTTTGATTATAAGGTAGACTACGTTGGCAACCCCGTAAACGACTCCGTTACTGATCATGTAGCTATAGCAGATTTCAGAGAGAAGAACAGGATACAGAACAATAAGCCCATCATTGCCTTATTGCCAGGCAGCCGCCGGCAAGAAATCGAGAATATGCTAGACGTGATGCTGAGCGTGCTGCCATCGTTTCGGGATTATCAATTTGTTGTGGCTGGCGTAAGCAATTTTTCAAAGGAATACTACGAGCAGTATAACAAGGACTCCAACATCAAGATTGTCTATGACCAGACCTATGACTTGCTTTCCTGTGCTAAGGCTGCTTTGGTAACATCAGGTACCGCAACCCTGGAAACAGCTTTGTTTGGTGTGCCACAAGTAGTTTGCTATAAAACCAGCTCTATTTCCTATGCTATCGCTAAAAGGGTAATTAAAGTACCATACATTTCTTTGGTAAACCTTATTGCAAATAAAGCTGTGGTGACGGAGCTGATTCAGGAAGACTTTACAGCCAAGCAGATAGTAGCGGAGTTAAAGAAGGTGTTGTTTGATACATATTACGCCAAAAAGCAGCAGGAAGGGTATGCACTGGTACGCCAAAAGATCGGCAATTTCAGAACAGCTGAGCGTGCTGCAGAACTAATGGTAAAATATTTGAAGGAAGCATGACGTTAGATATTCCTGCATCCCCAAAAGAAAGGCTTCAACATATCTGTTGAAGCCTTTCTTTTGGGGTAAACTACAGAGGTACTGCTATATTAAGCACAACTAGCAGCTAAACGAGAAAGCCCTGACATATTGCCAAGGCTTTCTTGTTATACTATAAACTACAAAATTTCGTCAGATACTAAGCTACCTTTAGTTGCTTTAGTGTAGACTTCTCGAATTTCTCACGTGCGTACTTGCCTGTAATCAGCAGGTCTTTGGTACCTTCTTCAGATGGCAACTCAAACATAGCATCTGTCATGATACCTTCACAGATAGAACGCAGGCCACGAGCACCTAACTTATACTCTGCTGCTTTTTCTACGATATACTCCAGCGCGCTTTCGTCGAAGCTCAGGTTAATATCTTCCATCTCAAACAGGCGCTTGTATTGCTTCACGATAGAGTTCTTTGGCTCCAGCAGAATCAGGCGCAGTGTTTCTTTGTCGAGTGGATCCAGGTGTGTCACAACTGGTAGTCTACCGATAAGCTCAGGAATCAGACCAAAGTTTTTCAGGTCTTGTGCTGATAGGTAGCGCAGGAAGTTTTCATTTTCCTCAGCCTCATCCGTTTTTGACTTAGAGAAGCCAATAGGCCGCGTATTAAGTCTGCTCTTGATAATTCTATCAATACCTACAAATGCCCCACCGCAGATAAACAGAATGTTTTCCGTGTTTACAGTAATCATTTTCTGTTCCGGGTGCTTACGTCCGCCTTGCGGTGGCACGTTTACAGTAGTACCTTCCAGTAACTTTAGTAAGGCTTGTTGCACACCTTCGCCGCTTACATCGCGGGTAATAGAAGGGTTGTCGCTTTTTCGGGCAATTTTATCTACTTCGTCAATATAAACAATACCACGCTCAGCAGCCTCTACATTATAGTCTGCAGCTTGCAAGAGGCGGGTAAGTATACTTTCTACGTCTTCTCCTACATAGCCAGCTTCTGTAAGTACAGTAGCATCTGCTATACAGAAAGGAACCTGTAAGATACCAGCCATCATGCGAGCCAGGTAAGTTTTACCAGTACCGGTTTCGCCAACCATGATAATATTAGACTTCTCGATAACAACATCGTCTTCGTTGTTAGGCTGCATCAGGCGTTTGTAATGGTTGTACACCGCTACCGACATTACCTTTTTTGCGTCATCCTGACCTACTACAAATTGGTCGAGGTAAGTCTTCATTTCCTTCGGCTTCATCAGGTTGAACTTAGGAGTTCTACTGCTCGCGCGAATTTTGTTCTCCTCGTTCAATATCTGCTGTGCCTGACCGATACAACGATCACAAATGTGCGCGTTGATACCGGAGATCATCACCGATACATCTTTCTTGTTTTTGCCGCAAAATGAGCAAGTAATTTCTGCCATAAGAAATGATTGATCCAGAGTAATTTATGCTTCTATTTCAGAAGCATAAAGCAAAGGTACAAAATTGAATAGTTAAACAAACAGAAATTTTTTTACCTGAATACGCATAGTACGTAGAAACACGGGTATAAATTTAGAGATTTAGATTTTTATATCTTTACATAATAAACAGATAGTCAATGTTTTATATTGCAAGTATATAGTTTGCCTTATGTGGATAAATTTTTATGGCAACTTATACTTTTAACTAAATTGTTACGGTAGTGTTGCCCTAATAAGTGCAAATTATAAGAACAAAGCCCGCTCCTGTTTCCAGAAGCGGGCTTTGTTGTAGGATAAGCAAGCAACTATAGCTTAGCTATTTGGTTTTCTGATTAGCACCTCGTCAATCAGGCCGTATTCTTTTGCTTCTTCAGCACGCATCCAGTAATCTCGGTCGGAGTTATCATAGATATCCTGGTAAGACTTACCAGAGTGCTGGGCTAGAATCTCGTAAAGCTCCTTTTTCAGCTTCATGATCTCACGTGCTGTGATTTCAATGTCTGAAGCCTGGCCTTGTGCACCACCCATCGGCTGGTGAATCATGATACGGGCATGTGGCAGCGCTGAACGCTTATCTTTTGCACCACCAGCCAGCAATACAGCACCCATAGAAGCTGCTAAACCTGTACAGATAGTAGCAACATCTGGTGTAACGTATTGCATGGTATCATAAATACCTAAGCCTGCATATACAGAGCCACCCGGGCTGTTGATATACAGCAGGATATCTTTCTTAGCATCCGCTGATTCCAGGAACAGCAACTGCGCAGTAATAATGTTGGCAATAAAATCATCTACCTGCGTGCCCAGGAAAATAATTCGGTCCATAATCAGGCGAGAGAATACATCAATCTCACGGAAGTTTGTAGGGCGTTCCTCAATTACGGAGCGTGTCATGTTTTCCACCGGGTTCATGGTTCTGCTTTCTACCATGTTCATGGCTCTGCTTTCCACGTGGTGTATATATTGATCTACGCCCAGGCCACTTAATCCCTGGCCTTTTACAGCAAATTTTCGGAACTCGTCTTTGTTAAACATAGTGTGTTTAGGTTTACGGTTTACTCAAAAATAAAAAAGTCCTTCTAAATTCGAAGGACTTTTTTAATAAGTTATGTCAGACGCTCTTTAATTAGAGCGACATATTTCTGAAGTCCTCAGACGAAATCGTCTTCTCTACAACAGTCATCTTCTCTTTAAGTTTAGCGAGCACCTTCTCAGCCAGTAGTTGCTCGTACTCGTTCATGTAGTTACGGCCATTGTCCTGCTGTAGGTGTTGCTGAGCATAGCTTTTCATGCTCTCCTTCAGCTCTTCTGGTACTTCCGGCATATTGAACTGGGCAAGCATCTTGTCCATGGTGCTGTCCAATACTTCCTCGTTAGTTACCTTCAGCTCGTTCTCTTCAACAACTTTGTTTTTGATCATAGACCACTTCAGCTCGCGCTCATACTTATCGAAGTTCTCTTCGATTTGCTCTGTAGTCAGCTTGCCTTCGTTTGTTACCTCGATCCAACGCTTGAAGAACGCTGTTGGAAGTTCAACTTCAATGTTATCAACCAGGGTATCTATGATATTACGGAACACCAGGTTTTCAGCCTCACGCTCATAGTTCTCTACGATTGTCTCGCGCAATTTAGCGTCAAACTGCTCTTCTGTTGTTACTTCGTCTTTACCGAAAAGCTTGTCGAAAAGTTCTTGGTTCAGTTCGGCTGGCTCAGTACGGCTGATTTTATCTACAGTGAATTCAAACTCACCATTCAAATCGGCAACAACTTCTTTGCTCAGGCCAGTTACGTGCGCCAGCGCAGCATTGTCGTCACCAAATGTATTACGAATATCGAAACGGATTACATCCTCAGCTTTAGCGCCAATAAATTTATCCTGTCCTTCTACAACGCGATTAGTTGGGATAAGTGTTGTAGACTCAAACTCACCATCCACCTGCTTTAATGTGCCTGAGATGAAATCACCAGCTTCTGAAGTTTCAGGGTTGGCCGTCTGGCCGAACTGGCGCTTCAGGTTTTCGTAAGCCTCGTCAATTGTTTTTTGATCTAGCTCAACTTTGTACCCATCTACGCTTTTATCAAGCGGAAGGTTAAAATCAGGCAACAGGCCTACCTGGTAGGTAAACTCAAACGTTTTTTGGTTATCCCAGTCAATATTATCCTGGTTTGGCTCTGGAAGTGGCTCACCCAGTAGCTTTACATCATTTTCACGAATGTATTTAGAGATTTCTTCCTGAAGGGTTTTATTGATCTGGTCTACCAGGATGCTCTTGCCATACATTTTCTTTACAAGCCCTGCAGGTACTTTACCAGGTCTGAAGCCCTTCATCTGGGCTGTTTTGCTGAATTCTTTTACCTGCTGGTCTACTTTCTGTGCGTAGTCCGCCTCTTCCAGTACCACCTTCAGTTGCGCATTGGTGCTGTCGGTTTGGTTTAATGTAATATTCAAGGCTTATAAAATTTAGATTTTTGAAATACCTACTAAAAGCAAACCCCCAACAGTTATGTTGAGGGTTCGTCAATGTTGTGCGGATGGAGGGACTCGAACCCCCATGCCTCGCAGCGCTAGATCCTAAGTCTAGTGCGTCTACCAATTTCGCCACATCCGCTTGATTGTGCTTGTTTGTTATTGTGATGCAAAGGTAAGCAAGGATTTTATAATTGCAATACTTGCTCTAAAAATTTCTTAAATATTTTTTCAGATACTGCCGCTACTCCTATGTAGGTATATTGGTTGCATCTTATAATCAGTTATATTTGAAACTTATAAAGCGGCTACTTTCTTTATACTGATAGGTAGCGCTGGCACAGTGCAGCATACAACATTGGAGTTGTTTATCATGATTGACTTAGAAGTAGAACGCAAAGAGATATTAAGGCATTATAGAAGATTGCTCCGCTATGCGAAGCCTTTTCTAAAGGATAATGATGCAAAAATTATCAAGAAGGCATTTAACACTTCGTTAGAGGCTCACAAGGATATGCGTCGTAAATCGGGTGAGCCTTACATCCTGCACCCGCTTGCTGTTGCCCAGATTGCCGTGGAAGAAATTGGCTTAGGTACTACTTCTATTGTGGCTGCTCTTCTGCATGATGTGGTAGAGGATACGGAGCTGGAGACTGCCGACATAGAGCGTGAGTTTGGCCCTAGCGTTGCCCGCATCATTGAAGGACTTACCAAGATATCGGGTGTGTTTGATTACGGTACATCGCAGCAGGCGGAAAACTTCCGTAAAATGCTGCTTACCCTAAGCGATGATGTACGCGTTATACTTATAAAGCTGGCCGACCGCTTACACAACATGCGTACGCTGGATAGCATGCCCCGGCACAAGCAGCTCAAGATTGCCTCTGAAACGATGTACCTGTATGCACCGCTGGCGCACCGCCTTGGTTTGTACGCCATCAAGTCTGAGTTAGAGGATTTATACTTGAAGTATACCGATACCGAAACGTATAAAGATATCTCTAATAAGATACGCCAGACGCGTCTTGCCCGTACTAAATTCATAAAAGACTTCACCCATCCGATAGAGGATGAGCTGCGTAAGTATGGCTTTAACTTCAATATTAAGGGCAGGCCTAAATCTATTTACTCTATCCTTAAAAAGATAAAGAAGCAGAACATCACCTTTGATGAGATATATGACCTGTTTGCTATTCGGATTATACTGGATGTACCGCCTGAAAACGAGAAGGCAGCTTGCTGGCAGGTATACTCTATTATTACCGACTTCTATCAGCCAAACCCTGACCGCCTGCGCGATTGGGTAAACACGCCCAAGGCAAACGGATACGAATCGTTGCATACCACCGTGATGAGTAAATCCGGGCAGTGGGTAGAAGTACAGATCCGTACCAAACGTATGGATGAAATTGCAGAACGTGGCTATGCTGCCCATTGGAAGTATAAAACCGGCAATGGTAGCTCAGGTGAGTCTGGCCTGGAGATGTGGATAAACAAAGTGCGGGATATGTTGGAAACAAACAATTCCAACGCGCTTGAGTTTATGGATGAGTTTCGTAAGAACCTGTTTGTAGAAGAGGTGTTTGTGTTTACGCCCAAAGGAGAGTTAATTATACTTCCGGATAAATCCACAGCCCTTGATTTTGCCTTTGAAATTCACTCGCAGATAGGCCTGCAATGCCTTGGTGCCAAAGTAAACCAGAAACTGGTTCCGCTCAGTTACCTGCTGAAGAACGGCGACCAGGTAGAAATACTCACCTCGCAGAAGCAAAAGCCAAACGAGGAGTGGCTGCAATACGTGGTTACTTCCAGAGCGCGTACACGCATTAAGGATGCCTTGCGAGAAGAGCGTAAGAACAAAGCAGAGCAAGGCAAGATTATGCTGGAAAGCCGTATGGCCGCCATAGGAGTGCCAGATACGCAGCAGAACCTGAACAAGCTTCAGGCATTCTTTAACATGCCTACTTTGCAGGACTTATACTATAGGATAGCTACAGGCCATACAGACATTAAGAACATAAAGGAAATTATCTTCACGGCAGCGGCTGACAAGAGTGCCTCTATGCTGGAGCCAAAGTCTTTTGATAAGGAAGTGCAGAAGATAAGAGGCGTAAATTCCGATATGCTGGTGATAGGCGAGAATGCTGCTAACTGGGACTACGGAATGGCTAAGTGCTGCAATCCTATTCCGGGTGATGATGTGTTCGGCTTCCAGACAGAGGAAGATGGCATCAAGATTCACCGCACCAACTGTAAGCGTGCCATGGAACTGATGTCTAACTATGGCAACCGGATTGTTAGGGCTAAATGGACAGAGCAGAAGGAGCTGGCCTTCCTGGTAGGTATCCATATCAAAGGTACAGACCGCGTTGGGTTGGTAAATGACCTGACCAAAATTATTTCCACCAGCTTAAAAGTAAACATGCGTTCCATTACCATAGACTCCCACGATGGAATCTTTGAGGGGAACATCATGGTTTTTGTAAATGATACGGGGCACCTCGATAAACTTATCCAGCGCATGGGTAAAGTGAACGGTATACTTACAGTAGAGCGTTTTGATTAAAGAGGAGCACCTTATACTATAGAAGATGGCATTAAACGTAATAAAGTTCGAAGAAGTAAAGAAGATCTTCACGGCATACTTAGAAAGCAAAGGGCTGCGAAAGACGCCTGAGCGCTATGCTATTCTGGAGGAAATTTATTCCCGTGACGGGCACTTTGATGTAGAATCGCTCTACATCAGCATGAAGAATAAGAATTACCGCGTTAGCCGGGCTACCGTATACAATACCCTGGATTTGCTGGTAGAGAACGACCTTGTTAGCAAGCATCAGTTTGGCAGGAACCTCGCTCAGTATGAAAAGTCGTATGGCTACCGCCAGCACGACCACGTAATTTGTACCGAGTGCCATAAGGTTGTTGAATTCTGTGATCCGCGCATCCATAATATACAAACCATGGTAGGGGACCTGCTCAATTTTCATATTCTGCACCACTCCCTGAACCTGTATGGTGTCTGCGGCGATTGCCGTGCAAAAAAATCGACAGAGGAAAAGAAACATGAAGTATCAGACAGAGCAGAAGGATGATATCCTTTTTATAAGACTGGAGGGTGATCTGATTGCAAGTTCGGACACGCAGCAAATGATTGAGGGAATAGGTGACTTGCAGGAGGGGGAGGCGCAGCTATGTGCTGTAGACTTATCGAATGTGCGCTTTATGGATAGTAGCGGCATGGGTGTACTCGTATCGTTGCTTACCAAGTTCCGGAACAGGG
Source organism: Pontibacter rugosus (assembly GCF_042678745.1). Lineage (NCBI taxonomy): Bacteria > Pseudomonadati > Bacteroidota > Cytophagia > Cytophagales > Hymenobacteraceae > Pontibacter > Pontibacter rugosus. The sequence goes on from NZ_JBHTLD010000051.1 coordinate 21,105, forward strand.
GCGGTGAATTGGTGCTTATCAAACCCTCCGATCATATCCGCAAGCTGCTGATCGTAACTAAGCTCAACGCAATTTTTACCATTGCCGAGAACGATGACTACGCCGCACAATTTTTGAAGGAGTCTATATATTAAGGACAAGAAGGAAAGTATAAGAAGAGCTACCATACAGGTAGCTCTTCTTGTTTTAAGGATGAAGTAATTCGGATAGATAAATGGAGCTTCTATAGCTTTCTAAATAGAGTTGCGCTATATTATCTGTAGGGCATTTATAGCAAGTGCGATAAATTTGCTACATTTGAAAGTAAAAAGTGAATAGCTACCTAACATATAGGTGTAGTCCTGGAGCCGGCAAAGCCTATATGAGCAATGCAGCTTTAGTGACAGTTTTGAATGGAATCAATTTATTTAATACATAATGGCAGTTGATATATTAATAGGTCTGCAGTGGGGCGACGAAGGAAAAGGTAAAATCGTTGACGTACTGGCACCAACCTATGACATTGTAGCCCGTTTCCAGGGAGGCCCAAACGCAGGCCATACGTTAGAGTTTGAAGGCACCAAGCACGTGCTGCACCAGATACCTTCCGGTATTTTCCATCCGCACATCAAAAACATTATCGGCAATGGCGTAGTGCTAGACCCAATAGTGTTTCGCACTGAAATGCAGAAGCTACAAGACCGCGGTGTTGATGCTGCCAAAAACCTTTACGTTTCAAAAAAGGCAGCTCTTATACTTCCATCGCACAAAATAATGGACCGTGTGTCTGAAGAGGCGCTAGGAAGTGGCAAGATAGGATCAACATTAAAAGGGATAGGCCCAACCTACCAGGATAAGATTGGCCGCGTAGGTTTGCGTGTTGGTGATATTCTGGCGGATGATTTCCAGGAGAACTATGATAAGCTGGTGGCGCGTCATCGTAAAACAGTAGAGTTTTATGGACAGGAGCTGGAATTAGGAGAACAGGAAACACAATTCTTCGAAGCAGTTGCTTATCTGCGCACGCTGAAGTTAGTTGACACAGAATACATGATTAATGATGCCCTTCAAAACGGGCAGAAGATATTGGCAGAAGGTGCACAAGGGTCTTTGCTGGATGTAGACTTTGGTACCTATCCTTTTGTTACCTCATCTACTACCTTGGTGGCAGGCGCATGTACTGGCTTAGGAGTAGCTCCAAGATATATAGGAGAAGTATACGGTATATTTAAAGCATACTGCACAAGAGTTGGCAGCGGGCCTTTTCCAACAGAGCTGCTGGACGAGGTAGGAGAGAGTATTCGCCAGGCAGGTAGAGAATTTGGCTCTACAACCGGTCGCCCTCGCCGTTGTGGCTGGGTAGATTTGCCAAGCCTTAAGTATAGCATCATGTTAAATGGTGTGACGCAGCTAAACATGATGAAAGCTGATATACTTACAGAGTTTGATTCTATACAAGTATGTACACATTATAAGTTACCATCTGGCGAAATAACAGACAGAGTGCCTCATTCTTTAGAAGAAGGTAATGTTGAGCCAGTATATGAAGAGTTGCCAGGATGGAAGGTTGATCTTAATAAAATTGAGACAACCGAGGAATTGCCGGAAGCCTTCAATAACTATTTAACTTTCCTTGAAAAGCATTTACAGGTGCCTATAACTATCGTGTCTGTGGGCCCAGATAGAAAAAGTACACTGAAGAGAGAAGCAGTGAACGCATAGAATTTGCTACAATCAAAGAATAAGGGGCGTCGGTTATCAAACCGACGCCCCTTATTCTTTATGAAAGCTTAAGAAATGAGGAAATACAGGGGCTTATTTCCTGAGAAAAAGCGGGAGTAGTTGGGCTTCTTCATGTTGATCTGATCTATTACTCAGGTTGAGTTAAGTATTATGAAAAAGAATCCCCCTCTCTTCCAGTGGTTTGCGAGAAATAGGGGATTATTTGGCGGTGTACGCTTGCGGGGTGGGAAATGTTTGCTACTTTTGCATCCCGGTTCAGCAGGAACGGGGGAACGGGAAGAGGGGATAACACAGGCTGCGGCCGCGATTCGCCTCCTTTGCCAGAAGATTAAACGCTGAAAAAAAAGATTTGCCTTCGGGCTTGCGGAAAGGGAAAAGGTTCTTACCTTTGCAACCCGCTCCGGAAGGGAGAGGCCGGAAAAATAAAGAGAAAAAAAGTTCTTGTTTTCCGAAATGGTTTTCTTACCTTTGCATCCGCTTCCAGAGGGAAGGGGCGCTACGAGAGAGGCAAAAAAAAAGATTGAAAAAAGTTTTGCAGAATGAAATAAAGCTGCTAACTTTGCACCCCGCCAAGGAGCGAACGGCTCCGAAGGGAATAAAGAGTGACACATCGGAAGATGGCAAGAGAGGAAAGATGTTCTTCTATAAGTTCTTTGAGAGATTGCTTGAGACAGAAATAACAGAAAAAGGAAAGTCCCTGCCCCGGTTTAGCGCCGGGGAGGGCGGGCCGGGGTCTGACAGACACATTTCTACTTTAGGGTAGATGAAAACTTTACAATGGAGAGTTTGATCCTGGCTCAGGATGAACGCTAGCGGCAGGCCTAATACATGCAAGTCGAACGGATCAGAGGGCTTCGGTCTCTTGGTTAGTGGCGCACGGGTGCGTAACGCGTATGCAACCTACCTTCCACAGGGGGATAGCCCCGGGAAACCGGGATTAATACCGCATGACACCATGGACCGGCATCGGTTTATGGTCAAAGCTTTGGCGGTGGAAGATGGGCATGCGTGCCATTAGCTAGTTGGCGGGGTAGAGGCCCACCAAGGCTACGATGGCTAGGGGTTCTGAGAGGATGGTCCCCCA
>NZ_JBHTLD010000052.1:0-23894 GCF_042678745.1 Pontibacter rugosus
GTATAGAATCCCAACAATACCAAAGGAATATTAATCGCGAAACCTTTCCAAGCTATGAAACTTAATAACTTAAAGGATCTGATGATCCATGAATTAAAGGATATCTATAACGCTGAGCAGCAGATTACAAAAGCACTTCCGAAAATGATAAAAGCCACCTCTTCAGAAAAACTGAAAAAGGCTTTCCAGGATCATTTGGATGTTACCGAAAAACAAATTGAGCGTCTCGACAAAGTTTTTGAAATTATTGACGAGAAATCATCCGGTGAGAAGTGTAAGGCCATGGAAGGCATCATCAAAGAAGCAGAATCTATGATGAGTGAAAAAGCAGACCCGAGCGTAATGGATGCCGCTTTAATTGCCTGCGCCCAGCGTGTAGAGCATTATGAAATAGCAGCTTACGGTACAGCTTGTACTTATGCCAAACAGTTAGGGATGGATGATGTGCTAAAACAATTGAAATTGACGCTTGAAGAAGAAAAGAAGACAGATGAGTTACTGTCTAAAATTGCTGAAAGCACCATAAACGAGCAAGCAAAGTAGTAGCTGTAAAGATGTAAGGGAAGCTCTGTACCTTCGCCTGGCCTAACCAGCAGGTAGGAAGGTAACAGAGCTTCTCCATGTATAACAGGAAAGGGTGGCCATGTAGCCACCCTTTCCTGTTATAAATCAGCTTTGGCTGCTTATTTCAGCATTTCATCTAACGTAACTGTAGAAACAGCATGGTAATTAGGACGGGCTTTGGCATAAATAGCTAAGGCCTTTTTCTTTCCTTCAGGCGTTGCAACCAAGGCTTTGTAAATCGGCACCAAAAACTTACGGCGGCCAACATTCGTCAGGAAAGTATCCATGGCTTTGTCAGCAGTAGTATAGTTATTTCGAATGGCATGTATAAACCAGGCAGCCAACACCTCTGAGTTACCAGAATTTGTGAAGTTGAAAGCCTTGTCTACTTCTGCCATCTGTTGCTGGCTCATCTGCTCTGGTAGCATTCTGATAAAGTGCAGCCACTCATGGCTGGACCAGTCTTTTATAGAAAGCTGGGCGGCAGGTTTACCGTTTTTCCAACTTTGGAAGGCTTCTTCTACTTTAGCAAAACGTGTACTGGTAGGCACTTTCACACCTTGAGGTAATCCGGGCGTGTATACCCAGCCTTCGATGTTAATTTTTTCTGCCAGTTCTGCATCGCCTTTAATCAGCTCAGCACGCAGAAAATCCAGGAACTTATCCGTATTGGTGCTTTGGAAAGCAAATGTATTGAAGTAGTTATTCACGAAGGCATCGAACTTCTCTCTTCCTACTGTATTCTCAATGTGGCGCAGGAAGAAGTTACCTTTCTCATACGCAATATCCGTTAGCCCTTCATCCGGATCACGACCTTCGAGATCTAATTTCAAGCGAGTGTCTTCACTCTCAGCACCTATATCATTGATGGTGTTAGTGAGGTCCTGATAGCCCAACACTTGTAGCATGTCCGCATAATCTTTGCCATAAAGCTCCTCCATGATACGGCGTTCAAAGTATACGGTAAAGCCTTCGTTCAACCAGAAATCATTCCAGGTAGCATTTGTTACCAGGTTCCCGCTCCAGCTGTGCGCCAATTCATGAGCAATCAGGCTGGTAAGTGACCGGTCTTTCGCTAAAACAGTAGGGGTGACAAACGTGAGGCGTGGATTTTCCATTCCTCCAAAAGGGAAAGAAGGAGGGAGCACCAGAAGGTCATATCTATCCCATCTATACTTGCCATATATCTTTTCAGCGGCGTTCAGCATTTTGTCCATCTCAGCAAACTCATATGCGGCAGCCTCTATAGTAGCTGGCTCAGCATAAATACCTGTTTGCGGCCCTACTTTTTGAAACACCAGATCACCTACCGACAATGCCATCAGGTAAGACGGGATTGGCTGCTTCATCTCAAAAGCGTACTCACCGGTACTGTTTTTCTCCACCGGGTTGCTGGCACTCATAACTGCCAGCAAGTTCTTAGGAACCTTCACCTTAGCATCGTAGGTGATACGGATCCCCGGGCTATCCTGAATAGGAATCCAGGTGCGGGCAAGTATAGCCTGCGACTGCGTGAACAGGAAAGGGTTCTTTTTGCCTGCCGTTTGCTGCGGGTTCAGCCATTGTAAAGCAGCTGCGTCCGGAGAAGTTTTATACTCGATGGTTACCTTCTTAGTATCAGGTTTTATGTTTACCATCAGCGGACGGCCCAGCACATCATTACCATCGCCCAGCGTGAAAGTGGTTTCTTCCATGCTGTCGCCCAGGTATACTTTCTCTATCTGTAGGTTGCGGGTGTCAAAGATTATCTGATCTGTACCAGTTTTGTTCTCAATTAAATAAGAAGCCTTGCCGCTTAAAACCTTCTGATCGAAATTCACATCGATGTTTAGGCTGAGGTGTTTTGCTACTGCCTCAGCAGGTTTGGCAAAACTGTGCGCATCAGCAGAGGCGCTTTCCTGAGCACGCTGTTCGGTTGTCATAGTTTCATTATCGTTGGTGGTGGTAGAGGAGGAACAAGAGGCAAGCTGAAGGCTGCCTGCTACACTTAAGCCAAGTAAACAATGGTGATAAAATCTCATATGGTTTCTTTTGATCATTTCATCGAAAGATAACTATTCTGGCCCAATAGTGAAAACTGACGCTGTTGCAAAAGCTCCAGCGCGTTTATACTTAACAAGGCATACACTTTGTATGTTATAACACTATAAGTTTAGAAAAGCAGCTGCATGCGTGTTTAAATTTTAAGCAAAGTGAGGGATCATGAAGCTTATAAGTGCAGGCAACTTTTTGTATCTTTTTGAAGTACATATAGCTGTAATGGCTGACACATTACTCCAGCAGCTTCAAAATAGTATTATATCAACATCTTTCTTTAACAGCAAAAATACTGATTAACTGTTTTGAAACTCGTTCAATCTAACAAATCGCACATGAACCCTTTTAGAATTAAAAATATCACCCTTGGCTTTATGCTTCCTCTCTCAGCAGCCTTGCTGCTTGGCTGTGGTGACGGCAACTCATCAAAAGACGGAGGCAAAGGCATAACTGACGGTTTATTTGGTGGCAAAGAATTACCACAGGCTACCACAGACAGCCTTTTTATCAAAAAATATATCAGCGATAAAAAAGAGTTTAAAGAATTTAATGACTTGATGTTTCTGTTTTACGGAGAGAGAGATTATAGCCTGGCCTGGTTCCGGAACAATGAACTTGTTCCTGAAACAGAAAAATTCATCAATGTTGTAAATAAGGCTTCGAAAGAGGGCTTAAACCCGGCAAGCTACAAGGTGGTAGACCTGGAGCAAATGATCCAGAAGTACAAGCAACTGGATGCAAATGACTCCACCAGGCTTGCCCTGCAAGAGGAGATAGACGTAGCACTTACTGCCTCCTACTTTAACTATGCCTCCGACTTCTACAGAGGCCGTGCAAACCCGCAATTGGATGCCGGAAGTTCGCAGTGGGATGTGAAGCGGAACAAAATCAAATTACACAAGGCACTGCAAACTATTTTAAAGGAGCGTGACAGTACCTACCCCTACTATGAGTTTGAAGCACTACATGCTGGCTATACCCGCCTACGTGATAAACTACAGGAATACAGAGCGCTGGAAGCAAAAGGCGGATGGCCCAAAATTGAGCTTGGAAACCGTAAGGTGCTGGAGCAGGGAGACTCTGCTGCTGCCATTATAGCGTTACGTAAACGACTGAACCCAGGAAAACAGATAGCAGCCAATGATCCGAAAATGCGCGTGTATGACGCAGACCTGGTGAAACAGGTAAAGCACTTTCAAATGCTACATGGGTTAAAAGAAGATGGCGCTGTTGGCGGCAACACCCTTGCCCAACTGAATGTACCTATCTCTCAACGCATTGATCAGATCATGATCAACATGGAGCGCTGGCGCTGGATTCCGAAGCGTTTGGTGCCTAAAAAGTTAGACCAGAAATACATTTGGGTAAATATCCCTGAGTATAAAATGTACATCTACGAAGATCCGAATAACGACCCGGAAGCGGAGCGTCAGTATAAAAAAACGATGGAGATGCGCGTTATAGTTGGTAAGACACTAAACTCTACACCAATTTTCAGCGATAAGCTGGAGTATGTAGTAATGGCCCCATACTGGAATGTACCTAACAGTATTGTTCAGAACGAGATAAAGCCAAAGATGATCAGCAACCCAGGTTATCTGGATCGCAACAACATGGAGATTGTAACCAAGGATAAAGATCCTCAAGCAGTTTCTCCATCTTCCATTAATTGGAGCGAAGTAAATGAAGCCAACTTTGCTTACCGTGTGCGACAGAAACCAGGACCGAAGAATTCTTTGGGTATGATTAAATTCCTGTTCCCGAACGAATATGCGGTATACTTGCATGATACACCAGCTGATGCGCTATTTAGCCAGACAGAACGAAACTTTAGCCATGGCTGCGTACGTGTTGAAAAGCCAGTGCAGCTGGCGAGCTATTTACTGGAGGATATGCCAGAGTGGAACGAGCAGAAAATACGGGAGACCATGACAACAGGTGAAGAAAAATGGGTAACGCTGCCGAAGCAGGTGCAGGTATACCTTGTTTACTTCACTAGTTGGGTTGATGAGAAAGGAGAGATACACTTTAGGGAAGATATTTATGGGCATGATAAAACGCTAGCTAAAGAGTATTTTGAATAAGACATACATCGGAGCAGCCGCTAAGCTGCTCCGATTCATTTTTAATTGAAGCCTTTCGATGAAATCTAAATTAATATTTACTGCGCTTTGGTTGCCATTAATGCTTTGTTCATGCAACCAACCTGAGGCAGATGGAAACCTTGCTAAAGTAGCTGGTACGCTGAGCGATACAGCCACGGCATCAAGTGCTCCTTTAAACGATACTACCTTATTACCGATAGCAGAAGTTACTTTAAGAGCGTTGGGTAATACATTAGAAGAAATAAAATATGACCAGGATACCCTGGAGGTAAAGGCAGGTGCACACGTTAAACTTACATTTGTAAACGAAGGCACAGATATGCCTATGGTACATAATGTGGTATTCACAACTCCCGGAAATGTTGAACCAGTTGCCTTGGCTGCAGCAGAAGTAGGAGCCTCCGGAAACTATGTACCTGCTTCATCTGCTGTGCTGGCAGCATCGCCTATGGCTTTACCAGGCCAAACAGTAGAGATGGAATTTACTTCCCCAACCAAGAAAGGGAATTATGGCTTTGTGTGTACCTATCCGGAACACTGGAACAAAATGCATGGCGTACTGGTGGTGAAGTAAGCCACCCTTTAGCTTAGATGAAAAGAGGCAGGCGAATTTCGTCTGCCTCTTTTCATTAAGCCTTAATCTGACAGCATAGGCAGACATGACAAAGAAGCCCCAACAGCTCGCTCAGAAAGCGAATCTCTCTTTCATTACTTCACTTACACTAGTATAGTAGCTTGATAATATGAGGATTGTGGACAACTCGAGTTATCCACAACCCTAACTTATAGCACTGCCATTGTGTCACAATGAATATTCTCAATGCTATGGGCAAAGAGGCAGAGAGGGGGTATAATATACTTGAGCAGAAATGTATCTTGCTTCTAAAGCTAACATTGGCTACATTGGTATACTATTGTTTTTCAGACTGATACATTTGTAAACTCACGTTATACATTTCTATACTGTTTTAATATGATTGACAGAATAAAGCAACTAATGGAGTATAAGAGCTTGAGCTCTACTCAATTTGCAGATGCTATTGAAATACCAAGAGCAACAGTTAGTCATATATTAAGTGAGCGGAACAAGCCAAGCCTGGAAGTAATCATGAAAATAGCCAGCACCTACAGGGACGTAAGTATAAATTGGCTCATGCTTGGCGAAGGCGCTATGACTGCAGCAAATGCAGCTACCCCTGCTGTCGCTGCACCAGAAATTACCTCGGATCATACAGTAGATAGCCAACCGGCAACAGTAAAAACCGCTAACATAGCTACTGCAGCAAATAAGCAAGTACAGCAGATCGTTATTTTTTACTCCGACAATAGCTTCACTGCCTATACGCCTGGTTAGTTTACCTTTGCTTTACCCACAGCAGGAGCAAATCTCTACTGACACTGCCTCATGCAGCAGAGAAAGCTTTTAGCAAATCCCTCATAAGTAAAGCACAAGATGAAAAGCGCTACCTTTTGCTCAGTAAATCAATAGTATAGCATGGCGCTCGACCTATCCTACAACAATCTGCTGCAAGTATAAGTACATTGGCAATAGAACCTGTAACAGCTTAAACACAGCCCCTATGGATCGCATTTTGAGTCGGATAAAATTTGCCTACAGTTACATCATCAACAGCATAGGTTTTTATCCCACGTTAATTTCCTTATTCTTTTTCGGGCTGGCTTTATTGATGCTATTTCTGGAGTCGCATGGGCTAAGCAAGCAGTTTCAGGATGACCTGCCTTTCATGATCATCACTGATGAGGCAACGGCAAGGTTAATTCTTTCCTCTATCACAACCGGCATAATCTCGCTTACTGTTTTCAGCTTTACGATGGTGATGCTGGTGCTAAACCAGGCAAGTGCCAATTTCACTCCGCGTGTAATACCGGGGCTGATCTCACACAAATCAAACCAACGGGTACTGGGGCTATACTTAGGCACCTTAATCTACACGCTGGTGATCATGGTTAACATACATGCAGAGTATTATAGTATACCGCTACCTGGTTTTTCTATTTTCCTGTCCATGTGCTTTACTATCCTCTGCCTTAGCTTTTTTGTTTACTTCATTCACTCTATCTCTCAGTCTATTCAGATTGAAAGTATACTGGAAGGCATTTACCACGTCACCACTCAAAGGCTCAACAAAGAAATTAAAAATGATAAAGGCCATCTTGTACCGAATGTCTTTACAACTCATAAAGATTGGTACCCGGTTCTCAGCCCCGAAACAGGATACTTACAAAGCCTGGACCAGGAAAGAATTTTAGAAATTTGCTGCGAATACGATGTGGTGCTTTATTTTGACCATCCTCTCGGCAATTTTGTAGTGCAGGGGGTGCCTTTTGCACGCGTTAACAAGAGCCTGGAAGACATAGAAGGTTTCGTAAAAAAGCTTTTCTCGCATACTGATTTCTTTAGAGAGGAGCGGCCGAGTGTTAACTATCTTTTTGGCTTTAAGCACATAACCGAAAGCGCAGTGAAAGCACTTAGCCCCGGCATTAATGATCCTGGTACTGCCATCAAAGCCATCGATTACTTAACCGCACTCTTTTCGCTAAGAATGAATCTAACCGATGATAAGATCTTATATGATGAAAAGGGAGCTGCCCGTATTCGATTCGAACATGAAAGCTTTGGCGAATTATATAATCTCAGCTTAGGCCCGATTCGTCTGTACGGCAAGGGCAGCAGCGTAATAGTACTGCGCCTGCTGTATTTGCTGCAAAGCCTGCTGTATAAAGTACAGGCTTATCCGCACCTAAAGCAAGTCCTTTACCAGGAGACTAACTTGCTGATGCACGATGCAGACAAAGAAATCCATAACCCGGGCGATCGGCAAAAGATAAACCAGCAGGTGTTAGCGATAAACAATATGCATGTGCTGGACCGGGCTATCCCGCTGTTGAAGGCTGAGCTGTAGCTATATTCGCAGGAATATTATATTTTTGCAGCAAGCCTACCTTTACCATATGCTCTTGCAATCCCTTAAAAAGCTGCTGGATAACATCTTTAACATCCAGCACGAAACAGATGAGCCGGGTACTATCCGGGAGATAAACGACAAAATTCCTATTCGTGGTAACAACACCTGGATGCTCATCTGCTCCGCCATGCTTGCCTCCATCGGCCTTGACACCGGTTCAGGGGCCGTGATTATAGGGGCCATGTTAATCTCGCCCCTTATGTCGCCCATACTTGGGGTTGGTCTTTCGGTTGGTATAAACGACCGGGAAATGCTGGTGGATTCTCTAAAGAACCTGGCTTTAGCTGCCGTCGCAGGGCTTATTGTGAGTGCCTTATACTTCAGCGTAACACCGCTTGGCGAGCCTACAAATGAGCTTCTGGCACGTACACAACCTACGCTACTGGATGTGCTGGTGGCTATATTTGGTGGTGTGGCCGGCATTATATCCATCTCCCGGTCTGACAGATCAAACGCTATACCTGGTGTGGCCATTGCCACGGCTTTAATGCCTCCGCTCTGTACTGCCGGCTATGGGCTGGCCTCTGGCAGAATAGATTTCTTTTTTGGAGGATTCTACCTTTTCTTCATCAACGCTGTATTCATCAGCCTTGCCACCTATATGATTGTGAAGTACCTGCACTTCCACACAAAATCTTATGTAGATGCGGCAAAGCAAAAGCGTGTAGCACAAATAATGGTGGTAATGCTGGTAATCGTTTTGTTGCCCAGCATTTACTTCCTCTATAATGTATACATAGGGGTTAAAACCAGAAAGCAGATTGAGAACCTGATTATTACAGATTTTATTGAACGGAATAACGAGGTGCTTAAATGGGAAGTACAGCATACAGATTCGCTGAAATACATAAAGATTTACAGTGTCGGGAAGCAGGTAGATGAACAATTAGTACAACATTATAATGACGTGCTGACGGATAACAACCTGGAGAAGTATAAAATAAGGCTTGTTCAGCTTGACGTGTCACCTGAAGAGGTGCAGCAGATTGCTTATGACATTACCCACAACTTAACACAGGACATGCTTAAAACCATGGAGCTGCAGAAGCTACAGGAGCAGAGGACAGACAGTGTGCGCCGCCAGCAGGTAATGCTGACAAAAGGCAGTGCTACGCAGGATCTTAGAATGCTGTTTCCGGAGATTCAGAAAGTGCAGGTAGGAGAGATGGTGACTACATCAAGCCCAACAAAGCCTGATACGGTTACATTGGTGATGATTGATTGGGTGAAGCCTGCAAAGGCAGAGACAGCTACAGCAAAAAGCAAAGCAGCAGAGCAGAAGCTTAGGGCAGCACAGGTAAAAGAATATGAATCACGCATTAAAGGCTATCTGCGCTACAAGCTTCAGCGGGATTCTGTGCAGGTTGTATCAACGTTCTGATAGTTGATGGCTCCTATTGTTTATGAAGGTCCTTTACCCCCTAAATCAGCGACATGTATAAATTTACGTAAACGGAGCTAGTATAGCTTGCATAGCAACCTTATGAACCGAAAAAACTCTTTAAAGCATAAGCTTTATACTATAATTTTTGAAGCAGAGACGCCTGCAGGCAAAGCGTTTGATGTTGTTTTACTGGTTCTGATTCTGAGCAGCGTTCTAGTTGTGTCCTTGGAGAGCGTGGCAGGGTTGCGGCACGATTACCTGCCATACTTCATTTCGTTAGAGTGGGGGTTTACACTGCTTTTTACAATAGAATACTTGCTTCGAATCTACGCTACGCCTAAACCTATAAAGTATATTTTTTCTTTCTTTGGCTTAGTCGATCTACTGTCCATCATTCCAACTTACCTGAGTCTGCTTATAATAGGCAGCCAATACTTGTTGGTGGTACGCGTACTGCGTCTGCTGCGGGTAGCACGCATCTTTAAGCTGACGCGCTTTATAAATGAAGGACAGCAGCTTTCCAGTGCACTCAGGGCAAGTGTTACCAAAATAATTGTATTTATAAGTACTGTTCTGACGCTGGTGGTCATTATAGGCTCTGTGATGTATATTATAGAAGGAGAGGCCAGTGGCTTTACAAGCATACCTACCAGTATTTACTGGGCCATTGTGACTTTAACTACAGTTGGCTATGGTGACATTGCGCCTGCTACAGCCTTAGGCCAAATACTAGCCAGTTTTGTAATGATTATGGGTTATGGCATTATAGCCGTTCCGACAGGTATCGTTACAGTAGAGCTATCTAAATCTGCCCGGGAGCAGGCAACAACCCGCGTTTGTGCCAACTGCCATCAGGAGGGGCACCCACTCCAAGCTAACTACTGCTATAACTGCGGCTACGAGCTTCCCGATCAGAAAAGCTGATTAATTTACCTGATGATAATAGTATGATACGTAACGCCATAGCCGCCCCACACCCCAAGACCGCCATTGATGTTGGAGCGTGTGATATTTGGTGAACCTATCGGGCTTCCGTTACTGTTTTGCTCAGCCTCTAAACTGCTCCAGAAGCGGTAGTGAGGCAGGTCTATTGCGGCCCAGCGTATCGTAACGGTATCGCCTTTCCCAAAATAACTGTACAAGTCTTCATTGATTTCTGTCTGACCCTTAGGCTCTCCACGGTCCAGCGGGTAATCAATTGTTGAGCCATTCACCAGCTCATCGTTAAAAACAGAAGCAAAAAGACCGGGATAAAATGGCTCATTGTTGCGCTTGGTAAAGTATCGGATGCTGTTACCGATGGTATCCGGATCAGCATAACGATAGTATAACGTCCGCAAGCTATCCTGCGCAGGATCAGGATGCGGTACTGTCCAGACAGAATCAATGGGGTTAAGCTGCGGAATAGTGGTAACAGCAGAAAGTGTTCTGCCTTCATAGTTGATCTGAAGACGGTACCCTTTCCCTACTTCTCCTACAAGCTCATCGGTTGTATATACATAGAAGATAAAGTTGCCGGATGCCTGAAGCAAAGCAGGATTAACACCAAACTGAACAGATAGTGCTTGCTTAAAATCTTCAGAGAAAGCCACTGAAGGCACTTCGTTTAAAGTGTAGGTTTTACCATCTGCACTTACTGTGACTTCTGCATTGTGCACAAAGCTTTCTTGCAGGCTTTCTAACGATATACTTGAAAATACAGGCACTGTGCGCGTAAGTATAACAATAGGGGGAGCACCCTGCTCTATATGCCCTTCCACCACCAGCTTTTCCTCGCCTTTCGGCAGATCGATGGTTATGTCTTCTTCACAGCTGGAGAGCAGCGCAAGGTTAAGTAGGGCGAAAAAAAACTGTAGTTTATTCATCTCTATTTCCAACTAAAATTGAAGGTAACGGACGGAAGCGGAAAAGGAACAATAGACACTTTTTTAGCTTGCAGCTTTACGTCAGAGCTAAACGCATCGCCTTCGTTATCGATGTAGTACAGGTAAGGGTTTCTGCGGCCATACACGTTGTAGACAGAGAAAGTCCAGCTGTTCTCTATATTTTTCCATTTCTTACCCTCCAGCGTGGCCGACAAGTCCAGGCGGTGCGTGGGCTCCATTCTAAAGCTGTTGCGTGCTCCGTACTGGTAATTTACTGTCCCCTCCAGAATATAGCGGCGCTCCGGCATGGTGGTAGCTTCCCCGGTTCCGTACACAAAGCTGCCGCCAAAGGTCCAGCGGTCGTTATACTTGTAGCTGCCCACCAACGACAGATCGTGCCGGCGGTCGTAGCGGGCCGGAAATGTTTCGCCTTCATTCAGCTGTGGAAAATTACGTGTGGTGCGAGAGAGTGTATAGCCTACCCAGCCTTGTAAGTTGCCATAGTTTTTACGCATAAACAGCTCAACCCCATAAGACCTGCCGCTGCCGCTCACAAATTCGTATTCAAGATCGCGGTTACTTGGGCCTGGCGCAAACCCCTCCCGGTACTCCAGCTGGTTTTCCAGGTCTTTGTAGTATACTTCTACTGATCCTTCGTACTGGTTGTCCTTAAAACTCTTAAAGTAGCCTAAAGCGTACTGAGTGGCAAACTGTGGCTCTACAATGGCAGAGCTTGGCACCCAAACATCCAGTGGTAAAGTGGTATAGGCATTCGATACCAGGTGCAGGTATTGTGCAGAGCGAGAAACGGCAGCTTTCACAGAACTGCTTTTGCTGAGCTCATATCTTACTGATGCACGCGGCTCCCAGGCATTGTAAGAAGATACCTTCTCACCGGAGCCATAGCTCGTAGAGTCGGTTACAATCTGGTTCTCATTAAAGCGATACAGGTCAAATGGGCCTAGTTGTTTAAAGTAACTATGCCGAATACCTAAGCTAAGCAGCAGTTTGTCAGTTAAATAAACATCGTCAGAAACATACAAGGCCGTTTCGTGGGCATACTTGGTTAATATTCGATTTGTGCTGAACGTGGCTCCTTCTAATCCTTCTGCCTCTCCAGTACGCGGGCGAAGCTTATGATAGGTATGCTGCACGCCATACTGTATATGATGCAAGGCATTTGGTTTATAATCAAAATCAACATGTGCACTGTAATCGCGCACCCCTGTTTGTAAAACCGTGTTAAAACCAGCAAAATCCCAGGTAAACTCAAAGTCATACTTACTCATTATACCAGAGACATTCATCTCTAGCTTATCATTAAAAGCATGGTTCCACATTGCCGTGGCGCTGGTATTGCCCCAAAAAAACTCTGACGTAAAGCGCCCGTCCGATAAGGTAAATGCACCTACATCACGGCCATAATACCCGCTCAAGTATAAATTGTCTTTCTCTGAAAGCCTGAAGCTTAATTTACCGTTTAGGTCGTAAAAATAATATGGAACGCCTCCCTGCTCTGAGTTCTTCAAGAAAGGATTCATCAAAACATCCACATAGGTGCGCCTTCCGGAAAGTATAAAGGATGCTTTATCTTCTATGATAGGCCCCTGCACTGAAAGCCTTGAAGCAACCAAACCGATGCCACCATCTGCTCTAAAATCATTGAAGTCTCCATCTTTCAAGCCAATATCAAGTATGGAGGAGAGGCGGCCACCGTATCGGGCGGGCATATTCCCTTTGATGAGCGTAGTACTGCCGATGGCATCACTGTTGAAAACCGAAAAGAAGTTGAACAGGTGCCCCGGGTTGTATACGGTTGCCTTGTCCAAGGTAACTAAATTCTGATCGGAGCCGCCGCCGCGCACGTAGAAGCCAGTACTTCCTTCGCCCGCCGATTTCACACCGGGCATCAGTTGGATAGTTTTCAGTATATCTACTTCGCCAAAAATAGCCGGTAGCGTTTTGATAGTTTCGAGCGGAAGGTCCAATTGGCCCATCACTGCTGTCTCGACTATGGGAGGCTGGCGCTTCGCCACAACTTCTACTTCCTGTACGCCATAGGCTGTGGGTGCTAGGTTAAAATGCTGCGTAGTGTTTTGTGCAAGCCTCAATGGCTGCTGTTGATCATCATACCCAATATACTTTGCCACAACCATATAAGCACCAGCAGGTGCAGTAAAGCTATACCTGCCGTTTGCATCTGTAACGGCTCCAGAGCCCAGGCGCTCCTGCAGAAAAACAGAAGCGCCCGTCAGCGCTTCGCCTGACGCGGCATTCAGCACACGTCCGGATAAAGTATAAACTGCCTGGGCAGCCGCTGGATTTGCCCGCAGGCACAGCAACCCCAGAAGAAGTACAAATGTTAGATAGCTCGTTCGCAAACCTTTATGCTGAAAAATGACTACTGATGCAACAGTAACAGGCACCAAAGGTTTAACGTCGGAAGTAAGGGTATTTGTTTACAAGTATAGGATAGGCCAGGGAGCAGAGATAGGCCATAAAAGAACCTAATAATGCTCCTAACAGTACGTCCCCCGGAAAATGTGCGCCTAAGTATATTCTGCTGTAGGTAACCACTACCGCCCATGCCACCAGCACTATTTTGAAGATAAGGTAGCGGTCGGAGAGGACAAGGTTGAAAAACACGGCTAAAGCAAAAGTATTGGCCGCATGAGATGAGATAAACCCAAACCTACCGCCGCAACCATCCGCCATACTAATAAATTCTGAAAGCGTAGGATCATGGCAGGGGCGCAGGCGCATGAAGTATGGCTTCATGATACCGGAGGCAATAAAATCAGACAAGCCAATGGCCACAATTACCAGCAGCAGCAGCAGTATACTTTTGCGGCGGTAGCGCCAGACCAAGTATAGAACCAGGGCCAGGTAAAAGGGAATCCACACTAATTTTTCAGACATGAAAATCATCACAGCATCCCAGAATGGACTGTGCATGTCGTTTAGGTACAGGAAAATTTCTTTATCCAGCTGCTCCAATTGCTCCATCTCTATTTACCAGTCTCAAGCCAGTTTATTTCTTTTTTCAGAGATTGCAGGGTTTGCTCTTCCGGGCTGCCGGGTTCCGGGGTAAAGTTGTAGATCCAGGAGGCATGGGTTGGCAAACTCATCAGGATTGACTCTATACGTCCTTTGGTCAGTAAACCGAACTTAGTGCCACGGTCATACACCAGGTTAAACTCTACGTAGCGCCCACGGCGCATCAACTGCCATTGCTTCTCGCGCTCACCGTAAGGCAAATCACGGTTCTGATTTATGATGGAAGTATAAAACGGCGCAAACGCATAAGCTACATCATGTACAAAAGCAAGACGGTCTTCCATGCAAAACTCATCGGTTACAGAAAGTCTGTCGAAGAATATACCACCTACACCTCGCGTTTCTTCGCGGTGCTCGTTAAAGAAATAATCGTCAGCCCATTTCTTGAACTCAGGATAATAGCTTGGGTGATGCTTATCACACACTGCTTTCATCTGTTCATGAAACTCTCTCGCTTGTTTTAGATCTGTATAGATAGGAGTAAGGTCTATGCCTCCGCCAAACCAGGCCTGGCCGTTGCCGGCTTCAAAGTAGCGCACGTTCATGTGCGTGATAGGCACCATCGGGCTGTGTGGGTGCATAACCACCGAAACACCTGTGGCAAAATAAGATGGATCCGGCATCTGCAGCATTTTCAGGAATGCAGGCGAAAGCTCCCCTTGCACAGCAGAAAAGTTCACGCCACCTTTCTCCAGCACATTTCCCCCTTCTATCACGCGTGTATTCCCGCCACCGCCGCCTTCGTGTTGCCAGGTTTCTGAACTGAAAGTTGCCCCGCCATCACAGGTTTCCAGCGCATGGCAAAGGTCTGACTGGAACTGGCGCATAAACGCCTCTACTTTTTCTCTAAACATATTCTTTAGACGCTAGATGTTAGACGTTAGATATTAGACTAGTGGATAAAAGATAAAGGACAGAAGGTTTCAGAGAGCTTTTCCTCTGTATCAAGTACAAATGCAACAAGCAATTTCGATCCCTCAAAGCTTGTTGCTGCCTAGCACTCATTTTAGTTCCCTTGTCTAGAATCTAACGTCTAACATCTAGCGTCTTTAAATTTTGCCATAAAATTACCGATTATCCTGCGTTTTGCCGAACGCATTTGCTATTTACTTGAAAGCTTAAAATTTGTAAATTCGGGCAAACCTTAAAACACACTATGTCTAAAGATACCCTGGAAGCCACTAAACTTGATCTGGAATTACTCAAAAAGGCTTACCGACTAATGATTACAGCCAAAACCCTGGCTGATACTTACGAAGAAAACAAAGCTATTTGCAGTAAATATGTACATAGCACCTCCCGTGGCCATGAAGCCATACAACTGGCGGCTGCACTGCAACTAAAGCCTTACGACTTTGCCTCGCTTTACTACCGCGATGATTCTATGTTGTTGGGTATAGGCATGCAGCCCTACGAGCTTATGCTGCAGTTAATGGCCAAAGCAGATGATCCGTTTTCTGGTGGGCGCACATATTACGGGCACCCATCCCTGAAACGCGAAGGCTTTCCGACTATTCCTCATCAAAGTTCTGCCACAGGTATGCAGGCAATTCCGGCCACAGGTATGGCTCACGGAATAGCTTACCTGGAAGGGCAGGGGCTGCTGAAAGGCGAGGAGAAACCGATTGTAATTTGCTCTTTGGGTGATGGTTCCGTAACGGAAGGTGAAGTTTCTGAAGCTTTTCAGATGGCGGTCTTAAAAGGCCTGCCAATTATTTACCTGATACAGGATAATGACTGGGGAATTTCTGCCACAGGCAAAGAGATGCGCGCTATGGATGCATTCGAGTTTGCTGCCGGCTTTAAAGGCATGGAGCGCCTGCGCGTAAACGGATCTGATTTCGAAGAGTCTTATGAAGGTATGCGCGTGGCCATTGAGTATGTACGCAAGGTGCGTCGCCCGATTTTGGTGCATGCCAAAGTACCGCTGCTCGGTCATCATACTTCGGGCGTACGTCGTGAATGGTACCGTGGCGACAACCTGCAGCAGCATAGCGTAGATGATCCCATTCCTAAACTCCGTGAGGTGCTGCTAGATGCAGGCTTATCTGTGGATGAGATAAAGCTATTGGAACAGGAAGCTAAAAGCACTGTGGCTGCAGATTATGAACGTGCTCTTAATGCTCCAGATCCTGATCCTGCTTCTTTTGATGAACATGAATTTGCGCCAACGCCAATCACTGAAGAGAAAGGGGAACGCAGCCCAGCTGGAGCCGAAAAGGCCATCATGGTGGATGCTGCCTTGCATGCCGTAGATGATATTCTGAAAACCTACCCGGAAGCGCTTTTTTATGGTCAGGACGTAGGCGGTGAGTTGGGTGGCGTGTTCCGTGAGGCTGCCTTACTGGCTAAAAAGTATGGCGATGCACGTGTGTTCAACACTCCGATTCAGGAAGCTTATATAGTTGGTTCAACCGCTGGCATGTCGGCTGTAGGAGCCAAGGCCATTGTCGAAATCCAGTTTGCCGATTATATCTGGCCAGGTATTAACCAGTTGGTGGAAGAGCTTTCCAAAAGCTGCTACCTGTCTAATGGGCAGTTCCCGATTCAGTCTGTTATACGGGTTCCGATAGGAGCTTATGGCGGCGGCGGGCCTTATCATTCGGGAAGTATAGAATCAACGCTGCTGAATATTCGTGGAATCAAAGTGGTGTTCCCAAGCAACGCCGCAGACATGAAAGGTTTGATGAAGGCCGCTTTCCTGGACCCGAACCCAGTGGTGATGCTGGAGCATAAAGGCATCTACTGGTCTAAAGTGCCGGGAACTGAAGATGCTAAAACGGTAGAGCCGGATGAGAATTATATTTTACCTCTTGGCAAAGCTAACGTGGTGCAACAGGCCAGCGAAGAAGAAATGCGCATGGGCAACAGCATGACGATTATAACTTATGGCATGGGTGTGTATTGGGCGAAGACAGCTTCTAAGCAATTTAAGGTCAGTGTCGAGATTATAGACCTTCGCACCCTGAACCCACTGGATTACGATACTGTACGCGCCTCAGTAGAACGCCATGGTAAAGCTTTGATACTAACAGAAGAGCCTTTGATGAACTCATTTGCAGAATCGCTGGCTGGCCGCTTGTCTAAAGATTGTTTCCAAAAGTTGGATGCGCCTATCTATACATTGGGTGCGGCTAACTTACCTGCCATTCCGCTGAATGTAGAGCTGGAAAAAATGATGCTGCCAAACGCTGATAAAGTAGCGGCCAGGATAGAAGAGTTACTGAATTATTAATTGCTTCAGCTTACTGCTGCTAATTATGGCAGTAAAGCCAGCAACCATAACCATACATTACATTCTTCTTAAGCACGCTCAATCGTGACATAAAAAAAGCCTTACCAAATTGGTAAGGCTTTTTTTATGAAAACAGGAGGTATAATTAATTCTTAATAAAGCTAATAGTCTGCTGCAGGCGCTGCCCCTGTAAGCGAAGCACATACTTGCCGTTGGTCAGGTTACTAAAGTCAAGCTGCTGCTCCACTTCTGTATTCAGCTGCAATTGCTTTACTACGCGGCCATCCATACTGATGATGGAGATGGTGTACATACCTGTTGGCAGGCTGCTCATATTCAACTTAGCCAAGCCAGAAGTAGGGTTTGGATAGAGTATAGCAACTGCTTTGGAGTTGATTCCATTGACAACCTCCACAGCTACAACTGTGCTATACTTAAATGTGCCATCTGTATCTACTTGTTTTAAACGGTAATAAACGGTTCCCAGTGGAGCATTTGCATCAACCATACTATAATAAACAGTAGAATGGCTATTGAGAGCACCTTTGATTGAGCCTACCATAGTAAAGCTTTTGGCATCCTCGCTACGTTCTATCACAAAGCGCTCGTTATTTACCTCAGAGGCAGTGGCCCAGTTTAATATTACGCCATCTTTCTGCGCTTTTGCAGTAAACTTAATCAGCGTAACAGGCAATGGTGCTAATACAAATCCGTCTCTATAGTTCATTTCTTTATTTGCGTTAAGCTGATACCTTACCGGCGTACCCGATGTTCTTGCGTCAAATAGATCAACAAGGCCATCATTATTAGAATCGAAATAATAAGCGTTTCCTGGTTCCATAAAATTTAATATGCCGTTTTTGTTATCATCTTCCATCCAATCTGGGAGACCGTTTTTATTTGTATCCAGCGTAGGATACTTGTTGTCTGTAAAGTAAGAGGCCCTAAGAATCAGATCGTCAAAAGATTTACCATCTTCATTATCATCAAAAGACTCCTCTGTATCCGTCTTAGAGTCGTTGTCACTGTCGATGTCAATATAGTCTGCGAATCCATCTTTATCGGTATCAACCACGGCACTGGATATACCGCCTGCATCCGGGTCAAAAGCATCATCTAATCCATCTCGGTCAATATCTATGTTAGATCGGGTACGGTAACCAGCGGTAGTTTGCGCTTCCATTACATCTGGCAAACCATCGTTATCAGAATCGATGTCAAACATGTCTTTCAAACCGTCTTTATCTGAATCTGGCACCGGATATTTGCTTATACCACTGTTAGCACTGGTTTGCACCAGCACGGGCATACCATTGGCACTCACACTTCCTGTTAAGATTCCTTTGGTGGCGTTGTACCCATATTCAACCGGCGCAACTCCAGCATTCGCCTCTATGGCATTTGTGATACCATCTCCATCAAAATCACTATCAAGTGAGTTGATGATACCATCCAGGTCAGTATCGAACCAGTCGTTTATACCGTCCCCGTTAACATCTACAAAAGCTTTGCCTCCCGGATACACATAGGATGGGTCATAGTAGTTTAAGAGCCCATCACCGTTCTCGTCTCCGTAAGGGTCTACACCACCAGAAGCATCTTTGTCGGTAATACCATCATTGTTGTCGTCTATGTCATCAAAATCATTTACACCGTCCCCATCTCGGTCACCTGTGATGGTGATAGTGACACTTTGGGTAGTTATCCCGTTGTATTTGTCTGTTGTTTCTATTGTTGCTGTGTAAACACCGGGTCTCAAAGAGAAATTATCGGTCACCACCTGCACGCCTGAAGGTTGAAGCATGGTACCGGCAGGTATGCTGCCGCTAATGATGCGCGCAAACGTTATCTCGCCATCAGCATCAGTAGAGAAGGCTAAAATGTCGCCCTTCTGGTAGTCATAAAAGTTTTTAGCCGCATTGATTGTAAACGTAGCTGGTCTATCCTGCACCAGAATTACACTGCTCGTTCTGTTATTGCCAGTCTGGTTGTTTTGCCCGTTCGGATCATATTCACTAGAAAAGCTTTTATAGGCATAATTTGTCATGGAGCCGGTTCTGTTTGGTACTACCGTTAGCTCCAGTAAGGCTGTAACACCGTTTGCCAGCTCAGCTATTGACCAGCTTCCAGAAACCGGATCGAATGAACCAATTGAAGTGGTAGCGCTCACGTACATGAGGCCAGCAGGAAGCTGCTCTATAATGGCAACTCCAGTAGCGGCATCAGGCCCCAGGTTTCTCGCTTTTATAGTTATAGTGAAGGGCTGGTCTACATATTTATTTCCACTAGCCACTACAGTAGACATCTCTATATCGGCAGATTTCTCGGCAGTTATACTTGCGGATGCGCTGTTATTGCTTGCAACATGGTCATACTCTTTTTCCATCGTCACTTTTGCCAGCATGTTTATCGTGGCATCAGTAGTGGGTATAACTGTGATGCTTAAAGTCTGTGGCTGGTTAGGCAGTACATCAGAACCTAGCGACCAGATGCCTGTAGCGCTGTTGTATGTACCTAAAGTTGCCGTTGAACTTACAAATGTCAATCCTGCAGGAATAATATCCTCTATCATAACATTGGTGGCAGCATCTGGCCCCAGGTTAGTTAGTGTTACCGTAAATGTGGTCGGCTGACCTTTATAGTATGGCCCTGCAGCTACTGTGTGCTTTACTTCCAAATCAGCCGAAGGCAATACATTTAACAGCGCAACTGATTTATCGTTTTCAACTGTCGGGTCATACTGATCTCCTGCTGTTTTATGACCGCCTAAATTCACACGTCCAGTGGCTGTAGGAATAGCATTTACGATCACAGTTTTAGAAGCGCCGGGCTCTAACTCGCCTACGTTCCATTCTCCAGTATAAGGGTCATAACCCATACCTGGTGTAAAGCCTATGAATCTAACCATATTTGAACGTGAGTCGATACCAGCTACACCCGTAGCTTTGTCCGGACCGTTATTGGTTACCGTGAAGGTGAAGGTAGCTGTAGTGACGCCATTATAGTATTTGCCGTCCGGGCTATTGCTGGTAACACTCATGCTTGTAGCAATATCAGCTAACTTGTTAACATGTATCGTCTCACTGTCAGTATCGACACCAGCATTAGTACCCTGGCTTTCGGCAAGTGTTCTTAAACTACTGGAGAAGGTATGGTTTACCTGTTCGGTGGCTGACGCAGTGGCAGCAGGTTTAGGTGTAGCCACAAGTATAAGTTCTGTAAAGGCACCCGATGAAAGAGAACCTACAGTCCAGATTCCACTAGCTGCATCATAAGTCCCGATAGTAAGGTCTGAACTCACATACTGCATAGTGGCGGGCAGCAAAGCATTCAAAGATAGATTAGTCGCCAAATCAGGACCTAAGTTATCGACGCGCACTTTAAAGGTTACTGGCTGGCCGGTATAATAAGTGCCTTCTATTTTTGTAACATCTATGGCTATGTCTGCCGTTATTTGTCCAGTACCAGAAGTAATACTATTGGAAGCCCTGTTGTTACCACTTACGTTATCGTACTCTGCGTGTGTCTGCGAAGCGGTTGTGGTGATTACATCACTACGGTTGATAGTGGCATTCAATGTTAGTGTAGCAGAAGCACCATTGGCTAAGCTGCCAACCGTCCAATAACCTGTACTTGCGTCATACACCGCTGAGCCGTTTGTTGCTGTGTAGCTGTTGAAGGTTAAAGAAGCTGGCAGCTTATCTGTCACTATCACGTTAGTAGCTGTACTTGGGCCATTATTTTTCACAACCACAGTGTAGGTTACCAGATCACCGTTTTTATAAGAGCCACCAACAGGGGCCGACACAGTGTTAGTAACAGCTACATCTGCGGTAGGGCTAACCGTAACGGTGCTGGTTGCACTGTTATTGGTTGATATCCTATCAAACTCGGTGTGCGTTTGTGTGTAGGTAAGGGAAATGCTACCTGTATTTTTTGGTCTGGCCGTAATAGTAAGCGTCTGGTTTGTTCCATTTACCACAGTACCTACTGTCCACTTGCCTGTTGCCAACTCAAACGTACCCATGGTAGGACTGCCACTGATAATTTCTAAACCGGCTGGCAGAACAGAGCTTAAACTAACGTTTGTTGCATTGTTAGGCCCATCGTTAAAAGCTTTGATCGTGTAAGTGATAACATCATTCTGATTAGGCGTAGCAGTAGACACTTCATTGGTAACACGCACGTCGGCTGAGGCTGCCACTGTAATGGTGTTAGAAGAAGTGTTGTTAGAGGAGTTGTCGTCTACCTGATGTCCTGCTCTTGAACCTAAGCTGGCGGTTGTGGTGATAGTACCCAGGGCCGAAGCTCTTGCAGTAATTGTGAGCGTTTTTGTTTCGTTCAATGCCAGATCACCTACCGACCATACTCCTGTGCTGGCACTATAGGCAGCAGAGGAAGCACTCACAAAAGTTAACCCTGCCGGCAATTGGTCAGTAACAGACACGCCTGTGGCCGCGTTTGGCCCAAGGTTTTTAGCGGTTATAGTATAGGTAACCAGGTCGCCGTTATTATAGGTGGTGGCAGGAACCGTGTTCTTTACCTCTATATCTGCGGCAGCAACCACTGTGATAGTTGCCGTCTGAGCATTATTATTGACATTGCTGTCTGTTTGCTGCACGGCAGTCACTTTAGCTTCTGTGCTGATAGTGCCTAATACTTTAGGTGTGGCTGTAATCGTGAGCGTGCGCGAGCCACCCATACTTATATCACCGACCGTCCATACTCCGGTTGAAGCATTATAGGTACCTGCAGAAGGAGTTGCGCTTACAAGTGTAAGCTTAGTAGCATCTAACAGATCTGTCAAAGAAACGCCTGTAGCCGTCTGTGGGCCGTTGTTTGTTAAAGTAACTGTATAAGTGAAAGGCTTGCCGATAATATATGGCGCAGAGGCAGCTGTGTTTGTAACAGCAAGGTCTACAGAGCAATCATACGAATATACCACACTCTGATTAATAGAGTTGGTATAGCCGTAGGTCCAGGTGTTAACCGTATAAAGGTCTCCAGCTGTGGCACTGGCTGCACCCCATCTGTGCTCACCTCCGCTTGTAGCAGAAGGGTCAGTAGTTGTTCCGATACCAAAAAGTTGAGTCTGAGGGGCAGGAAACCGGGATGTAGAAAGCTTGGAATCATCCCAATACAGCTCACTATTGTAGCTGAAAGTAGTTTGGCCTGGTTGCAAAGGGCGAACATCACCTACTCTAAAACCATCGAGGTTAGTTTCAGCATCCCACATTGGGAAATTCACAGGCGCACTGCCATTTTTAAAGCGATAGTTGATGGTAGTTCCTGAAGGCACTTTCTGCCCAAAGCCATTTAACCCATTCCATTCAATAATGCGCGCACCACTTGGGCCAGATTGCTCCAATAGTACGTCGGCCGTACCTGGCTGATAGCCTGCAGTTCCATTAAGGTCCACCAGCACCAACATAGTACTTGCCTCTGAGCTATTACCATTAAAAGTGACAGCACCTGAATTGGTAGTAGAACTACTGCAGTAGGAGCCGATGTTCATACTGAAAGTAGGGGCTATAGCACTAGGCCACAGCTCCGGGTCAGGATTGTTCACGAAGTTGTTATACTCCGGATAGTCAGTGTTGCTAGTCTGGCTTTTTCTTCTTTCTGCAAAGGATGTACCTACAGATGTGTTAGAACCAAATTTATTCGTCACAAACCGGAAAAAGTTCTGAGGAGCAATGCCGGCGAGTTCAAGCTTTTTTACATAAAACCTACCGCTTTGTGTTTCACTTGGTATCAGCGGAAACATGTCAAAGTATTTTGAAAACACGTTGCTGGTGCCACCTGCCGAGAAAGACCACAATTTACTATACAGACGTCCTGGCTTTTCAACGTTATTGGCATCTACAACAGTAAAATCCCAAAAGTCATACACAGAGAAGCGCTGTCCATCGCTCATATTCGATTCCCCCACCTGATTAAATTCAAAGAAGTAATCACGTATACCTGCTGTGGAAGGACTCGCTATAGATATACTTGGATATCCGTTTGTAACACCAGACCTGTTTGGCCCGGCGGTAGCCTGCGCTGCTGTTGAAATCACACCCGCTTGACCATCTACTAGTAGCATTGCTCTAGTTGAACTAGTGTTTGCCGTAAGGGTATAGGTGTTTACAGTTACTATTGTACCATTAGCATCTCTATACTTTACAGTGATATTCAAATTGCCTTGATTACCTGTGCCTTGGTCATGGGTTGTGCGGTGCACACCGAAATGCAGACGCTCTCCCGGCTTAACTTTAACATATAGCCGGTGGTCTTCGGAATAAGTGGCTCCATTGTAATTAAAGCCGGGCGACTTCAGAAAACTCAAGGATGTTGGACCTACACCAGTATTAGACGCAAAGTTTGCATCATGCGAAAGAAAACCTGCACGTGTGTTGTTCGGATCTGTCAGCGCTAAATTGTTGGAATTTGGTGTTAACTGTTTTGATCCTTCCGCACGAACAAGCAAAGGCATCAGCAACAAGAGCGCAAATAGGAGATGGAGCGTTTTTTTCATAATCGACTAATATTGTCAGAGCACTTGCTCTTGATAGTTCTTACTCAGGAGCAGGAAGTCAAGCCTAATGCCAAGTATTAGCCGATTTCAATATGGAATTTGCTTAATTAGGAATGGAGATTCTTTTTCATGTTTTCTAT
>NZ_JBHTLD010000053.1:0-23583 GCF_042678745.1 Pontibacter rugosus
AGTGCTGTGATGACAAAAACAAGCGCTCCAAGAGAAAAATACAAAATATTCATGAAAGGCCAGTTGGTTTAGTCCTGTCTGCTAAACGAAATTGCCCTTGGTGGGTTAGCAAGCCATGCTACAGTGGGCGCAAGAGCTGTGCCTGCTGTTTCGCTGGCAGCGGTGGTTGCAGCGCCCCCACGGGCACTTCCTTCCGAGATGGCAACGCACAGCTTCAAAAAATGTGTAAAAATCATTCCAAAATATGTAAAACATAGGAGGGTGGGCAGGTGTAAGCCAAAACACGCTGAACAAGGACGACCATATGAAGAAAATACGACAGCATAATGCCTCATTGGTTAGTTTCTGCTTTTGTTTTGTTCCTGCTCGTGGAAGCCAGCCACTGCCCTGTTTTAGTTTGCTTTCTTGAACAAGTTGATGAGAGCGGCCACCATTTGCATGGTGCCAAAGCCACCAATCGAGCCCTGCGGGGTCTTACTTACTGTTCCTAGACGAACTGTGCGAGCTTACTATCTGCCATTTCCCATCTATTTTTTTAAGTGTGGAAGTGGCTACTCCTTTCTTTTTGATGGTACTTCCATTCTTTGCCAAGACAATGGTATAGACATAAGTCTCAGTGGCAAAGGCGTAAGACCCATCCACTTGCACGTCTACCTTGTAGTCACTGTAATCAAATGACTTGAAGGCCTTGAGCTCGGGAGCCAGGTGATGGTCCAGATAGTTGGCATAAGTGCCCTCCACGCCACCTGATTCGAACACCTTGGCGTCAGGTGCAAATAGAGGTAGCGTATTAGATGCGTCGAGGGCTTCAACGGCTGCTTTGTAAGTACTTAGCACCTGCTTTACCTGCTGGACATCATTTTCTGTTCCGGATTGTGCCTGCAGGTGCTGCAGGGACATCAGGTAAAATGCGAGAACGGTGAATAAGAGTTTTGTCATAAGAAGTGATTTACTTAAAATATTTAAATTGACAACGTAGCTACAAGAAACTTAATACTGTTGCATGTGAGCTGGCTTTTGCTTCAACTGCACCGTTGAAGGCTCACTTCCATGGTGGAGGCAATTTTTACTAAACTGCCCTTGTCAGCGCCGAACCTGCAAATAGCATCACAGTGCTCGCGCAACTCAGAGAAGCGAATGTAGTGAAACCTGGCAGAGCTGCTCCTGACAGAGGGCCTGATGAGTTGTAGCCGCAGTTCTTTCTCCCGACTATCTGGTATAAGCAGGTACAGGGTCGTAGTGTGATCTGGCAGGCTGTAGTGCAGGTCTGTAAGCCGCAGGATGCCGGAGTAGATGGAAGTGCTTTTTTCCACCTCAAAGGCGGCTGCAATCTTGCTGGTGCCCTTCTCAAACCATAGCACATCGATGAGCCCGATCGTGCTCTGAGTATCTTTGTCTATGCCTAGGTCTGGAACAGAATCCAGGCACATGAAAGAAAAGACTTGGCCTTGGTACGTCCTACCCTTGTCATTGCTGGCGCACGCCACGTCGTAACCCAGCTTTTTGCCAACGCGCAGCAGGTGATACTGCATTTCCGTGTGCAGGCTCTCTTGTTGCTGCTCATTGACTACCTCTTGGTGCCTTTTGGTCAGTTGCCGCTCTATCTTCTTTGTCTCCTCTGGAGACAGGGCCTGCCCCCCGGGCGGGAGCAGCTTCATGTCCCCTACATCGAACAGAAGACCTCCCATGGCACCCAGATCCGTTGATAAGTGAGAACGGAACTTATGATTAGTATGCAGGATCACCTCCCGCATTCTGAGGTACTCCTTCCAGGACCCAAGCTTTACTTTTTCATTGAACAGCTTATTGAACCCGCTGACGATGGCTGTGTTGCAAGGAGGGACAAGCGTTGGGTGCAGGAAATAAAGAATACTTGCAACCGCAGGGCCTAAGCCCTTGATCCGCTTTTCGTCCAGCAGTATGACTTCCCGTAGCAGCTGCTCTTCTCTTGTAGCGGTAAGGCAATTCTGCAGGAACTGGCCAAAGGCTCGTTTGTTGACGTCATTTTCATAAATGTCAGGTATCCGCAGCTTGGGCTTCCAGTAAAAAGGATGGGCAACACCCATAAAAACCTGCTTTTGCTCGGCTATACAGTTTAGAACGAACTCCAGGGAAGACCCTTTAAAGTCATTTCCGAAGGTACCGTTCTTTATATCCGCAATGACCTGAATTACCCCCCGTCTGATAGTCCGGAAGGCCTTCAGCCTATCATCGTTGTTGATGAACCAGGTACGGTAGACCGACTCTGGTTCGGACTTGTAGCGGGTGACGAGCTGTATAAAGGACTCTTCCGAGCCCGTGTTTCCTTCCAACATAGAAGCAAGTGCTGTGGACGTAATGGATTATCTGTTCCTAAGGCCACCATTAGCCTTAGGGTTGCAAGTGTTCCGAAATGTACCAACTATGTCTGTTATTTCAAAAGGGATTGAAGCGCACTGAAAAACTTTACTAACCAGTTGTAAAGGCCCTACAATAATATGAACAACAGTTTTAAGCTGTCGCAATTGGCTTGTTAAGCCTGACATCTTTTACCTAACCACTCGGTTTTGAGCATTTAAGATATGTACGGCCATGTACATATTAGGTGCTCGTTCAGTTATCGTGCGTTCAAGTGTGAAAAGGTACAGCGCGTGTGTTGCCACATGAAGTTTAAAACCCAGTAAAACTGTAGCCCGTAGACCTGCCTATGAATACCGATAACGTAAGCAATCAGGGGCAGGAGGCTAGTAGCCTTTCATCCAAGATGAAGCTGATTCTGCTACTTGCCTTCCCCGCAGTCGTGGAGAACTTCTTTCAGACTTTCATTGGCTTTGTGGATGTGTATTTTGTCTCAAAGATAGGACTAGCCGAAGTCTCCGCCATTGGTGCCACAAACGCATTGCTTG
Source organism: Pontibacter rugosus (assembly GCF_042678745.1). Classification (NCBI taxonomy): domain Bacteria; kingdom Pseudomonadati; phylum Bacteroidota; class Cytophagia; order Cytophagales; family Hymenobacteraceae; genus Pontibacter; species Pontibacter rugosus. The sequence continues at coordinate 2,886 of NZ_JBHTLD010000053.1, forward strand.
CCATTTACTTTGCGGTGTTTATGGCTGTTGGCGTAGCAGCAAATGTGCGTGTGGCAAATGCACTGGGCGCTAAGAAAGTTGAGAGGGCCAGGCACATAGCACAGCAAGCACTTATTCTGTCCGTGCTGTTTGGGATCTTTACAGGAGTGGTAACCCTATTCTTTGCCCGGCCGTTGTTAGCGCTCATGGGGCTGGAAGAGCAGGTTTTGGATATCGGGGAGACCTACTTTAGAATTGTAGCCATTCCTTCGGTGTTTATGTCGCTTATGTTTGTGCTGAGCGCTAACTTGCGCGGTGTTGGAGACACACGGTCACCCATGAAAGTGAGCATCGTTATCAACATCGTACACGCGGCCCTCGGGTATGTGCTTATTTTTGGCCTTTGGGTATTCCCGGAGATGGGTGTGGCAGGAGCTGCCTGGGCTACTGTTGGTTCCCGGATGCTTGGAACGCTGCTTCTGCTTTACTACATCCAGCGCTCAGAAGTGCTCGCGTTCAGAAGGGACTATTGGGCTGTGGACTGGGGGCACCAGAAAGAGCTTGCAAAATTAGGTAGTCCTGCCGCTGGCGAAGTGCTTATTATGCGGGCAGGGCAGATTGTGTACTTCGGGTTTATTGTTTCGCTCGGAACCAGTGTGTTTGCAGCCCACCAAATAGCGGGTAATGTGGAGGTGATTTCCTACATGGCGGGTTACGGTTTTGCCACCGCTGTTACCATACTGGCTGGGCAACAGATTGGTGCAGGAAAGATAGAGGAAGCCAGCTCCTATGTAAAGATTGGAGCCTGGATGGCAGTAGGGTTGATGGGTGTACTCGGAACACTGCTCTTCTTTTTGGGGGGATGGGCCGGCACCTTGTTCTCTGAAGACCAGGAGGTGATAGCCGAGATAGGAAACGCACTAAAAGTGTCGGGAGCATTTCAACCTTTCCTTGCCGCTCTATTAACGTTAACAGGTGCCTACCAGGCAGCAAATAATACTAAATTTCCGATGTACCTGACGGCAGCGGGCATGTGGGCTATTCGTACAACGCTGGTCTATTTCCTTGGCGTTTACTTGGGTTGGGGCCTGACGGGGGTTTGGGTCGCTATCGGGATAGACATTGTCTTCCGGGCAGGTGTGCTGGCCGCTAAGTTCGTAAAAGGCACCTGGATGAACCTGGAGAAAGAACCGGAGGTTGAGTCGCAGTGTCATCCGCAATCAACGAAAGAAACAATGTCAGCATGTGCTAACAACTACTAAAACTTATATTATGGTCGACATATTGTTAAATCATGAACCAAAGCTTGTAAAGGCTCAGGATGTAGTAAAGCTGCAACTGACGCCAGTCGACTCCGAAGCGGGTGATAGCCCCCTTGAACTTGAGCAGGTACACACGAAAGATGTTCACTTGATCATTGTATCAGAGGATCTCTCCTTCTTTGCACACGTGCATCCGCAAAAGGCTGGCAAAGCGTACGCTGTTGAGTTCACCTTTCCCTTCGGCGGGAAGTTCCTGGTATACAATGACATAAAACCATTGAACGGTTCGCCTGTCGTTATCCGTAAGGATATAGAAGTGGCAGGGGAGCAGCGGCCGCCGCAACAATACAGCGGAGAGGTTCTAAGCGGCAGACAGGGGAAGGTAAGCGTCCAGTTGGATGCACGCGACCCTAGCGCCATACAGGTGCACATCACACAAAATGGGAATCCTGTACCTGCTTCCTCCCTTAGTGACTACTTGGGAGCCAAGGCGCATGTGGTCATACTTCCACTGGAGAGCAAAGCGTACCTGCATGTCCACCCAATGGTGCACCAGAACAGACTGGTGCTGCACACAGCTTTTGGCGCCACCGGCACTTATCGTGCATGGCTTCAGCTGCTGCTCGATGAGCAGCTGTACACCTTTGATTTTGTACTACTGGTAAAGGGTGTTTCTACTCATACCATGCACCACTAGAGCTACTAGAGTAAACAGTGCTACTGCAGCGATTACCACCGTAATCGCTGCAGTAGCACTGTCACCATCGAACTGAGTAAAACTTGTGCAGGACTGATACCAAGCACGCTTCATTAGTTCCTCTTGGGAGTGTTGCCTACAATTGCCTGCATCACCTAGTGGTGATGCTCTTCCAGGAACTTCCCTTGTGGGCCGACACCTTCGATGTGCACCAGTTGCGCTCCGTAATGCCCCGCCATGGACACAGCATAAGCAGAGCCTGTCAGAATAAGAGCAGCAACAACCACACTCCAGCGCTTGCCCTTGAACAGGAACTGGCTTAGTAGTTGGACCACCACGCCTATGGCTCCCAAGTACACCGTCCACTCTGCGTAAAGGTCGTGCTGGTCGAGCACGAGCTGTGCGTGCTCCGATAATCCAAATGTATGCGGGTGGTTGTAGTTGGCAGCCAGATATGCTGTGCCAAAACCGATGAGCGTGGCCACTGTGGCGACCCAATCAAGCTCCTTACGCAGAAAAAAAATGTTTGCCAGCAGCACCGCCGCTGCAACAAGCAGCAGCATGATCGGAAAATGCACGATGAGCGGGTGCGTGTTTGGGAAGTCGCTGAGCGAAGCATGCACCTCGCTTGGCGTGTGCTCATGGACTTCAGTATGTACACCGGCAGCCGGTAGTGGCAGCTGTGCCTCCATTGTGTCATGCCCTACTTGTTGATCCTGAACGGTGTCAACAGCTGTTTCTGTCGCTGGTTCCGCCTTTTCTTTGCCATGCTTCTCGCCACCATGGGCAAGAGTAGGGGATGAAGCCAATAAAAACAAGGCTGCCACGCCCACCACGGGTTTAGCAATATAGTGTTTGAGGTACATTGGGTTTGATACGTTAAGAGACTTAGTTGTTTACTTTTTTATAATGATGCCGTTTGGCATTCTGCCAACAGGAACTTCCTTTATCCTGTCAAACGTGGCGGCATTCAGCACGGTGACCGTGTTAGCCCCTTGGTTGGTAACATAGGCTAGGCTTTTGTCTGAGTTGAAGGCAATGGCATGCGCGTCACTGCCGGTTGTAACTGCAGCCTTCTGCACCCAGGCGCCTCCGTTGCGCTGGTAAACCACTACCTTTCCGTTTGTGGCATCGCTTACCCACAGCTCACCTGTATTTTCCTGAAAAGCAACATAGCCTGGCTTAAAGCCAAGGCTTAGCGTTTCCGTCACGGAAGTGCTGACAGCATCTATTACCGTTATGGACTGTGACGTCTCATTATCCACGTACATCTTGCCGTCTGTGGCAGGCCAGGCGCCTACGGGATCTGCTCCAACAGGGAGCGTTGTCTTGACAGCCTTGGTCACAGGATCAATGACAGAGACAGTTGCCTCTCCGGTATTAGCGACAAAGGCCACGGTGCCGTCAGCGGAGAAAGTAACCTCGGAGGGGCTCTTGCCTACTCCGATAGTACTTTTCAAAGACCAATCTGAAGTGTTGTATACGACTACTGTCCCGGAGTTTTCATCCGGCTGCCCAATCCACAACTCCGACCCATCCGGGTTAAAAACCGCGTTGTGCGGCATCTTAGGCAAGTCTATTGTTTTCACACCCAAGCCTGTGACAGCATCCAGGACGATGACTTTGAAATTATTCGCTGTGCCTCCCATACCACCGTGTCCGCCACTTAAGTCAGTGGAGGTGATTGCCACAGCCAGCTTTGTGTTGTCTGGGCTAATGGAAATATGGTGGGGCGCGACAGCCTCCTGGAGCTTGATAGTCTCTGTGACTTCATTTTCCGGCAGCCGGATAACTGACACGCTGTTATCCTGCCCGTTCACGACAAAGGCAGCTGGGTAGTTGATGTTCAGCGGCATGTCTGGATCATCATGTTCCATCATGTCGTTGCAGGCTCCAAGCCCGAGAACAAGTGCCAAACCAACGGCAACGAATTTGTACTTTATCATATGCTTCAGTTATCCTGTGTACTAAAAAATTTATATGGTGACTAAACGGGGGAGCACAAGGTGTAAAAAAGGGGGCAGCCCCCGCATCTCTCTCTAGTTAATGGATTCTTCCGTTGAGCCGCACTTAAGCATCTGCTCCCCGAAGTACGGGTTACGGATTTCGGCACTCGAGCTCAGCCAGTAGCCACCCTGATCGTTGTTAGCCATCGGGCAGTGTTGGTAGAAAAGCTTTTGGTCCGATGCCCCAAAAGCTTTGGTGAGTGAGAAGGTGGCCTCAGAGAGGAGGTCGAGGTTTTCGCGCTGTGCGGTTACGTCAGTGGCAGCGGCCATCTTAGACGCACTTTGTTTTACCTCGTCCAGCTTCTCAGTTGCAAACTGCTGTTGCTCTTCTGCAAGTCCCGTAATTTCTACTTTCTCAGCCGCTGCAAGAACAGCCTGTGCTTCTACCTGCACCTGTTCGGTATCAGAGGCTACCAGCGCGTCTTTGAGTCTCAGGTAGCTGCCCAGCAGCTGTGCCAGCTGCTGCTTTACTGGGTCGCCAGCGGAGGCATAATTCGGTGTCTCTACCACTACTTTACCAGGGGTGGCACTGTGATTCATTTCTGCATGGTCCATGCTCGCGTGATCTTCCTGAGCTGCGTCACCGGCGGCTTGCTGCTTGTTGTCAGCGCAGGCGGTAAAAGTGAAAGCGGCTACCATGGCACCCGCGAAGGTAATTTTCTGGAATGGTCTTAAATTCATCTTGTTTTTTATTTAGGTTACTAATTAATTTTTCTTGATATCACAAAGGCAACAATGACGTAGGCAGTCCACCCCAACCATTTTTGTAGTTGTGGCGGAGCGGTTGCCCTCCGTTTGACAGTATTCTCTCATCTCTCCTAATGGTTATGGCCGGCCATAGGGTCTCCTCCCTTCTTTAGCACATATTCGCTGTAGAGCAGGTAGGCTCCTGAAATCACGACTTTGTCGTTTTCTTGAAGACCGGACACGACAGCGACTTGGTCAGCGCTGGCTTCACCTAATTGTACCATGCGCGCCCTGAAGGTGCCCTTCCCTGTCTGCACCCAAACATGGCTGCCACTTTCATCCCGTATCACAGCATCTGTGGGTACCGTGATCAAAGGAGCTTCACTTGCTCCTGGTAGCGTCACATTCGCCTGCATGCCAGGCAGGTACTTGTCATCCGTATTGGAAATTTCGGCACGAAGCACCACCACCTGACTTCCTGCCCTGAGCTCAGGGCTCAGGAAAGTGATCTCGGCTGGGACAGCACCTTCAGAAGCCCCCTGTACCGTTACTCGAACAGTATCTCCCACCCGTACACCTGCTATTTCCTGCGGATACAACTCAGCCTCCACCCAGACACTTCCCAATTTGGCCAGTCGGTACAGTGCCCCACCTTCAGCCACGTACTGTCCCTCTGCGGCGGCCACTTCGGTTACCACTCCTGAGACCGGTGACAGAAACGTAACGCGTGCATCCACATCACCTGTGCTGGCGAGCTTTCTTACCTGTGCCTGTGTCAGACCATAAAGAAGAAGCTTTTCCCGGGCTGCCCCCAGGAAGGAGGCGAAGCGAGGGTTCTCTTTTCCTAATTCCTGGTTTTGCCTTAACGCCAGCAGGTACTCCCGCTGCAGGGTCAGAAGCTCTTCAGAGTACAGCTCGTACAGCGGCTGGCCTTTGCTGATGCTTTGCCCGGTCTCTTTGATATAAAGCCGTTCAACTCGGCCTGTGGCACGGCTGCTGACAATATCGGTTTGCGTTTCGTCCAGCACGAGTTGCCCCGTCAGGATGGTGTTGCCTCCCACGTCACCGTACTTCACCCGTTTAACGGCTATGTTGCCCAAGGCAATTTGGCTGTCGCTTAGCATCAGTTCCCCTTCGTTTTCCCCTGACTGCGACACTGGTACTAGATCCATGAAGCAGATAGGGCAGGTGCCCGGCTCGTTCTGCACGATCTGCGGGTGCATCGGGCAGGTATAGGTGGTGGTAGGCTCACTTTCCGCATGCCCCTCCTCCTCGTGGCTGCAGGCTCCCAGGGTGACCACCACCAGGAAAGCCAACAGGTAAAGCATGCTGTTCCTTAATTTTTTCATGGTGTATTTTCTATTTATTCACTTTGATAAAGCTCTCACTGTCCACCAGGAACTGCGCATTAGCGGCCACAACAGCGCCCTGCTGTAGCCCCTCCACCACCTGCGTCTCATTACCTTCCGTGGTGCCGACGGTGACAGCCACAGGCTCGAACACGCCGTTTACTTTCTGGAAGACCACAGACCGGGTGCCGATGTCGAGCACGGCTGTTTTAGGCACCCACAGGGCTGGCGCTGCGGTGTAGCTGGCGCGGGCGCTGACCAGTTGCCCCACCATGGCCAGCTTTTGCTGCCCCGGCAGATACACCCGCACCTTGGCAAAGTTTTCGCCCTCCCCATAAAAGGGCTGCAAGAAGTCCACCTGCGCCTCCAGCGCTTCGTCTGGCAATTGCGGGAAGGTAATCTGCACAGGGGCCCCTTCTGCCAGCGCACTCACCTCACCGGCAGGGATATTAAACTCCGCCCACAGCTGCTCCGGGTTGATAACCCGCAAGAGCGGCTGCCCGGTGCTCACATACATGCCTTCTCTTAGTTGGACGTCTTCAGCAGGTGGCGTAGGGGAAGAACCAGCTGTTGCACCTGCACGACTGCCGCCTCCCATACTTCCCATGCCGCCGCCTGTACTTGCTGCGGCTACACCCGCCGTGCTTGGTGTAGCTGTCGGGGCCGCTGTGTTCAAGCCGATCACGTAGCCATCATAAGGGCTGTAAAGAGCAAAAGTGTAACTCTCCTCTCCGCTTCGGATGAGGCGGTTGATCTGCGCATCGGTGGCACCCAGCAGACGCAGTTTCTGCCTGGCGGCCTCGATCAGCTGCTTGTCCTCCGGAGCCGACTGCACCAGGTATAGCAGTTCCTTCTGTGCTGTAATCAGCTCCGGGCTGTAGACCTCCATCAACTTCTGCCCTTTACGGATGGGCTGAAAGTTGTACTTGACAAAGAGCGTTTCGATACGGCCGCCCACACGGGCAGGCACGGTATATACCCGCCGGGGGTCATAGGTGATGATGCCTTCCATTTCCACGGCAGCCTGTACTGTTTTTTCCTGGGGCTTTGTCGTGGCCACTGAGGAGACGACCGTCGTGTTTGTTGGCCGCAGCAGAAACGCCAGATCCTCTGTTATTTCAACTGCTGTACCATGCCCTGACTTCGGCACCAGGTCCATGCCGCAGATAGGGCAGGTGCCCGGCTCGTTCTGCACGATTTGCGGGTGCATCGGGCAAGTATATTCCGTGCCACCTTCCGCATGCTCCGTTTCCTCGTGGCTGCAGGCTCCCAGGGTGACCACCACCAGGAAAGCCAGCAGGTAAAGCATGCTATTTCTCAACTTCTTTCTCATAATTCACCACCATTAAGTATAGCTCCTGTAACCTGTTGAGGTACTCCATCTGTGCCATGTTCAGCGCTTCCCAGGCATCTATCACCTCGGGTAACTGTGCGGTGTTTTGCTCATAGGCCAGCATGGTCACATCGTAGTTCTTCTTCAGGGCAGGAAGGATCCTTGCCTGATAATTCTCTGTCTGCTCCCGCATGGTATTCAGCTCCAGGGCCATGTTACGTACCATCCCCTGGCCTTCATTCAAAATTGCTTCGCGCTCCCGCTGCATGGCCTCAATCTCCAGGCTCATTGCCTTGGTATTGGCTTTATACATTTTAGAAGACCAGGGGGCGATCGGAATAGAGACCATACCCATCGCTGTGAACTGCTGCGGCATCATGTTGTCGCGCGGGTACATGTGCTCAAATCGTACGCGAAAGTCGGGCTTGCGCTCCAACCTCTCCATCTCAACATTCAGCTGCATAGATGCAATGGTTCTATCCAGCTGGCGCACATCGCTGCGGGCTTGGCCTAAAAAAGTAGTATCAGCAGCAAGCTCCACTGGTCCTGGTATAGCCAACAGTGTGTCAATATTGAACCTTAGCTCCTTTGGGAGATTCATCAGCATGTTGAGCTGCACGTTCTGCTGCACGATCTGATTGGCTGTCATCAGCTTCATGTTCTCGACCTCCCCTAGCCTGGCTTCCGCCTCATAGATGCTGCCTAGCTTACCTTGGCTGTAGGGGTAGCGGATACGGGCCAGCTTGAGCATGTACTCCATGATACGCCCATTTTCTTTGAGCACATCCATTTTGTTCTCCAGCACCAGCCAGCTGTAGTAGGCAGTTTTTGCCTGGGCCCGCAGTTGGTTAAAAGTAACTTCTCTGCCTGCGTTCTCAATAGCTGCCCTAGACTGCAAATACTTTTCTTTGGCGCGTAGCTTGGCTGGGTTGGGTATGTCCTGCTCTGCAGAGAGCATAATCATTCCTTTGTCTCGCATCTCCATGATTTCTGCACCCGGGTAAGGACTCATAAAGACGCCCCCGCCCACCATTGGTGCCATCCAACTGTTAGCTCCCTCGGCATAGGCATCCATTGCTTTGGATCTGGCATCATACACCTGCAGCATCGGATTACTTTCATTTATCCGCTGCAGCACACTGTCAATGGTTACTGTTTGTTGCTGCTGCGCCGACGCCGAAGCGCCGGACAACAACAACATCACAAACAACCAACTTACCCTTCTATACTTTTTAATGCTTAACATCATATACTTCAATTTTGCCGTGTTTCTTTAGCTCATATTCTTTTGTCATCTCGAAAACCACCGGGGTCACCAACAGGATGTGGATGGAGGATGTGAAAACACCTCCTATGAGGGGGAGCACGATGGGAAGCATCACATCTGATCCCACCCCAGAAGCCCACAGCACCGGAACAAGGCCAAACAAAGCCACTGATACGGTCATGATCTTAGGGCGAAGTCGCTGAGCAGCGCCTTTGAACACATAGTCGCGAATATCCTGATTGGTGATGCTCTCCCGGCTGTTCCCTTTTTTGTCTACCAGCTCCTTCATGGCCTCATTGAGATAAACCACCATTAGCATACTGGTTTCCATGGCTAAGCCAAACAGGGCGATAAAGCCGACTGCCACGGCCACGGATAGGTTCACACCGTAGAAGTAGACAATGAATACTCCCCCTATTAAGGCAAAGGGAATTGTGCCCAAGTTAATGAGCGCCTCCTTCAAGGATTTAAAGGAGAAGTAGAGAATCAGGAAGATTATTAAGAGTACAAGTGGGATAATGACCTTCAATGTCTGATTAGCACGCACCTGGTTTTCCCACTGGCCGCTCCACTCCAGGTAATAGCCATCCGGGATACCGGTCACCTCATTGTTGATCTTCTCGATCGCCTCCTGCACCGTGCCACCCAAATCGCGGTCACGCACATTGAACAGCACCGCTCCCCGCAGCTGCGCATTCTCAGAGTTGATCATCGGGGGGCCGTCTACAAACTGGATTTGGGCAACGGTGGACAACGGAATAGTGCCTGCCGAAGCAGTTTGTATTGGGATGCGCGCTATACGCTCCACACTATTACGATAATCCTGTGCCAACCGCACATTAAGGGAAAAACGCTGGCGCCCTTCAACGGTGGTGCCAATGGAAGCCCCGCCCAGAGCAGACTCCACGATCATGTTCACATCGTCTACCGTCAAGCCGTAACGGCCAAGCGCTTCCCGGTTTATGTTGATCTCCAGGTACTTGCCGCCAGTGACAGGTTCTACATAGAGGTCCTTCACACCCGGAACACCATTTAAAGCAGTTCTCACGCGCTCGGACACCGACGCAATAGAGTCCAGGTTCTGGCCGTATACTTTCACGCCCACATCTGTGCGAATACCGGTGGCGAGCATATTGATGCGGTTGATTATGGGCATGGTCCAGCCGTTTACAACTCCTGGTATCTGTAGTTTACTGTCCAGTTCCCGGATGAGGTCTTGCTTTGTAACACCCTCGCGCCACTCAGACTGTGGCTTGAGCATGATGATGGTTTCGATCATGCTGATGGGGGAGTTGTCCGTGGCGGTGCTGGCGCGACCCGCTTTACCCAGTACACTTTCCACTTCCGGTACCGACTTGATGATCTTGTCCTGCACCTGTAGGATACGTTTCGCCTCAGCGTTGGAAATATCTGGCAAGGTAACTGGCATGAATAGGATAGAGCCTTCATCCAGCGGTGGCATAAATTCCGTTCCCAGGCTGAAAAGCATTGGGATGGAGACAGCCAGCGCCAGGATGTTAACGCCAAGCGTGGTCTTGCGCCACCTCAGACACCATTTAAGCAGCGGTCCATAAACACGCTCCAGGCCCCTGTTAATTGGGTTGGAGCTCTCATCCTTGAATTTCCCTTTCAGCAGGTACGAGATCAGCACCGGTGTCAGCGTGATGGCCACGACGGCATCCACAATGAGAATAAATGTTTTCGTCCAGGCAAGCGGACCGAAAAGCTTACCTTCCTGACCTGTCAAGAGGAACACAGGCAAGAAGGAAGTGATGATAATCACGGTGCTCCAGAATACACTGGGTCCTACCTGCTTACTGGCCTTCTCAATAATATTTATTCTTTCTTCTTTTGTCAGTTCCATTTTTACTTCAACAAAAATAAATAGTCTAATTTTAGTCTACCGACTGTTTCGCCTTTGTAGCGTCAGCAAGGTGTCGGTATGCATTCTCCACCATCACGATGGCGTCATCCACAATCACACCCACAGATAGTGCAATGCCGGTCAGGGACATGATGTTGGAAGAGATGTCGAAGGCATTGAGGAGGATAAACCCAATGGCGACCGAGAGCGGCAGCTGGATCATAATCACCAAGGCACTTCGCCAATGGAAAAGGAACAGGAATACCACCATGGAAGCCACGACCATCTCCTCAATCAGTGTGTTTCTGACAGAATCAATGCTTTCGTTGATGAGCCCACTCCGGTCGTAGACGATGTTGAATTTCACACCCTCGGGTAAACCTTTGGCAACCTCTTCCATTTTCACTTTTACATTCCCGATAACTTCTTCGGCATTCTCTCCATAGCGCATGACCACGATGCCGCCCACTGCTTCACCCTCACCGTTTACATCAAAGATTCCCAGTCGGCTCTCGCCTGTCATCTGGACAGAGGCTACATCTTTCACCCGCACAGGAATGGTATTGGTTGTGGTGACGGCGATGTTTTCAACCTCCTCCACAGACTTTAAATATCCTGTTGTCTTGATGATGTACCCAATGTCCGCGAGTTCGAACTTTCGGCCGCCCGCTTCGTTGTTGTTAGCCCGCACCGCCTGAATGACCTGCGGCACAGAGAGGTTATAATAGGTTAGTTTAGTGGGGTCTATCGTAACCTGGTACTGCTTCTGAAAGCCACCGAAAGAAGCCACCTCGCTCACCCCTTTCACATTCTGTAAACCGAATTTTACGTACCAATCCTGTATGGCTCGCTGTTCGCCTAAGTCCATGCCGGGGGCATCGAGCGTGTACCAGAGCACATGGCCGACACCGGTGCCGTCAGGGCCAAGGGTAGGTGTTGCGTCTTCAGGAAGCACGTTACCTACAGAGTTCAGGCGCTCCAGTACCCGGGAGCGGGCCCAATACACATCGGTATCATCCTCAAAAATGATGTAGATGAAACTCATGCCGAACATGGAGGTGCCCCGGACATATTTTACCTCAGGCAGTCCCTGCAGATTGGTCACAAGCGGATAGGTGATCTGGTCTTCCACGAGCTGTGGGCTTCGGCCCATCCATTCGGTAAAAACGATCACTTGGTTTTCAGACAGGTCAGGGATAGCATCCACCTTGTTTGTCTGCACAGAATAAAGGCCCCACCCGAAGAGTGCCGCAGCAATGAGCAGTACCATGATGCGGTTGTGGAGCGAAAAGGAAATTAGCTTTTCTATCATGAAAGTAAAAGGATTAACCTGAACAGGAAATGTTTAACAGCCGCAGAGAAGCGGCTAAGCCGGACGAGTGCCTAGGTGTGGACGGAACAGGGTACCACCTGTTCTATACGGGTGCTTTCCTTGCAGCACATGCTGCAAGGAAAGCACCCGTATAAATGAAGACTTATATTAAGAAAGACTGCGCCAAGACAGGAATGTCGTGGGTAAGCAGAGGGGGCTCATAAAGAGCATAAGCAGGTGCAAGCGCTTTATGGGCCGCAAACAGATGCAGAAACACTACTTGTACAGCAGCAACGAATTTGATGTCAAGCACCTTGTTCAGGATGAATGCTTTAGAATCCGAAGCCACATCAAGTCGCTCCACTACCAGTTGGTGATCGTCACAGCAACTACTTTGTGTGGGTGTCTCTGTGTCAGGCGCATGGCATGGAGGCAGCGTTCCTTGTTTCTGCTGCGCCATCAAACACTGGGTGGATTTCCCATTAAGGCTTAGGTCACGGATCTCTCCGCCGCAAAAATGCACCCCCACCGAGAAGCCTGTCGAGGAGACAAGCACCAGCAGCGCAAGGGAAAGCAATATGATGCGGCGGAAAAACTTCATGAACAGAGATATTTGCGTTTGCAAAGATACAACGGGAACAACAAGGTCGGTTACATAATTAGAGAAAATTATTACATATTCTTTGTGATAACCCACGCCTGTATAGGCTGGATGCACGCCAAGTACGACAGGGTAGGCGTCAACCGCAGGATAATAAAGCAACCGGGACACTTTCAAAAACGATTTACCTCGCTCTTTTGTTCTCTTTATAACAGGCTTTTAGTAGGCTTCGTCAAAGGACACAACAGCTATTCTAGGCGCATACTTTTGACTGCAAGTAATAAGGAGTGCAAGTAATAAATTATGTAATCCTTAGCTATAATTCTGTAATAAAGCAGGCCACACCATGGTGTACCTTTGTATTAAAAAATGACAAAATAAGTTGGAGAAGATGGAGAATGAAATACTAACCCCAGACAAAGTCACCAGTCCACCTGCCGGGAAGGAACAGAAAGCATCTTTGCCGGTCACCGGTATGAGCTGCGCCTCCTGCGCCCTCAGCGTGGAGTCGATGGTGGGGACGCAGCCGGGGGTGTCACAGGCGGCGGTGAACTTTGCCTCCCAGACACTGCAGGTGTCCTATGACCCTGACAAAGTCACCCTTTCGGACATACAGCGAAATGTGCAGGAAATCGGCTTCGACCTGATCATCGACCAGGAAAACGCCCAGGAGAAACAGGAGGAGGCGCAGCAGAACCATTACCAGGCGCTGAAGAAACGCACGATAGCGGCGGCCCTTATCACCCTGCCGGTATTCATCATCGGCATGTTCTTCATGGACATGCCCTACGGAAACTGGATCATGATGGTGCTGAGCGCGCCGGTGCTGTTTTACTTTGGCCGCAGCTTCTTTATCAACGCCTACAAGCAGGCCAGGCACGGGAAAGCGAACATGGACACATTGGTATCGCTCAGCACAGGCATCGCCTTTGGCTTCAGTGTGTTCAATACCTTCTTCCCGGAGTTCTGGCTGGCGCGCGGGGTGCAGCCGCACGTCTACTTTGAGGCCGCTGCCGTCGTCATTGTCTTCATCATGCTGGGTAAGCTGCTCGAGGAGAGGGCCAAGTCCAACACTTCCACCGCCATCAAAAAGCTGATGGGCCTGCAGCCGAAGACCGTGTGGCGGGTAGAGGGCGACCAGGAGCGGGAGGTGCCCATCGCCCAGGTACAGAAAGGTGACCTGCTGCTGGTGCGTTCCGGCGAGAAAATACCTGTGGACGGCGAGGTGGCACAGGGTACCTCTTACGTGGACGAAGCGATGCTATCAGGGGAGCCCGTACCGGTGGCCAAAGGGAAAGGAGACAACGTCTACGCAGGCACCATTAACCAGAAAGGCAGTTTCCGGTTTGTAGCCGAGAAGGTAGGCAGTGAGACCATGCTGGCGCACATCATCAAGATGGTGCAGGAAGCGCAGGGCTCCAAGGCCCCGGTGCAGAAACTGGTGGACAAAGTAGCCGGTATCTTTGTGCCTGTCGTGCTGGTGATAGCGCTTGCAAGCTTTGCCGCCTGGCTAACGCTGGGTGGGGACAGCGGTTTGACGCAGGGACTACTGGCCCTGGTGACCGTGCTCGTGATTGCCTGCCCGTGTGCCCTCGGCCTGGCAACCCCAACGGCCATCATGGTGGGCGTGGGCAAAGGGGCTGAAAACGGCATCCTCATCAAAGACGCGGAAAGCCTGGAGCAGGCCCATAAAGTGAACGCCATCATACTCGACAAGACAGGCACGATCACGGAGGGAAAACCTGTCGTGACAGACTTGGTATGGACCGATGGAACCGGCGCCAAAAGGCAAAATCTACAAGCAGTACTGCTCTCCCTGGAGTTGCAGTCGGAGCACCCGCTCGCCGAAGCGGTGGTGCGCCACCTGAAGGAGCAGGAGGTAAGGTCGCTGGAGCTCGACTCCTTCGATAGCCTGACCGGGCGCGGCGTAAAAGCTTCTTTGAACGGCAACCTGTACCTAGCAGGCAATGCGAAGCTTCTGGAAGAGGAAGGGGTGCGTATTGCGCCGGAGCTGGCAGGCAAGGCAGAGGCCTTACGTGCTGAAGCCAGGACCGTCATCTTCTTTGCAGAAAATAAAGCGGCTATGGCCCTGGTCGCCATTGCCGACCAGATCAAGCAGCATTCTGCGGCAGCCATCCGCACGCTACAGGAGCAGGGAGTAGAAGTGTACATGCTCACCGGCGACAACCAGCAAACAGCGGCCAGTGTAGCAAGGCAGGTGGGCGTAAAAAACTTCGTAGCGGAGGTGCTGCCATCTGAAAAAGCGGCTTTTGTAAAGGACTTGCAGGCAAAGGGAAAAGTAGTGGCCATGGTAGGCGACGGCATCAACGATTCGCATGCACTGGCGCAGGCGGATGTAAGTATTGCCATGGGCAAGGGTTCTGACATCGCCATGGATGTCGCCAAAATGACGCTTATCTCATCAGACCTGCTACAGATTCCAAAAGCGCTGAAGCTGTCGAAGCAAACCGTACGGACAATAAGGCAGAACCTGTTCTGGGCCTTCATCTATAACCTAGTAGGCATTCCGATTGCAGCGGGCGCGCTTTACCCGTTTTACGGCTTTCTGCTGGATCCCATGATTGCAGGCGCAGCCATGGCCCTAAGCTCTGTGTCCGTGGTCACGAACAGCCTGCGGCTGAAGGTGCAGAAAATATAGGCAGTGGAATAACTAAAAGGACACTCTCAAACAGACCCCCGTCCGGTTCAATTTTATAAGTGTAAACTAGATTGGTAAAATTAAAAATGGAAATTCATGAAAAACTTACAATTCAAAACCAATATCAACTGCGGAGGCTGCGTCTCCAAGGTAACCCCTGCGCTGAATTCCACTGAAGGCATTAGCGAGTGGAGCGTGGATACCACCCAGAAAGACAAGGTACTGACTGTGAAGACAGATTCCCTTTCTGCAAGTGAGGTTATAGCCACCGTAGAGAAGGCAGGCTTTAAAGCGCAGCCTTTGTAGCCCTCTATCCTTGAAAGCCGGTGCACATCAACGTGTGCACCGGCTTTTTTATTTGCTGGCCAGGCTGTTGTAATGGGTCTCCCCGGAAGAAAAGCCTGTTTCTCATTTTCAAGGGGTTTAGCACCGGCGGCTTGAAATATGAGCGATTTAGGTGATATTTACGTCCTTATTCAAAGATTCTTGTATACAACCCTTCAAAACCAACCAACATGATGACTAAGCTGAACAACTCTTTTTTTGTTCTAGTGTGCTGCGTCTTTCTTGCCGGCTGCGGCCAGGAACCCGCAGTAGAGGAAACACCTGAGCACCCTAATCACCACGCCACTACCAAAGAGGCAATGGAGCCAGCAGGATCGCTTGCGATAGGGGCTCAATCAGAGCCTGATACCCTGAAAGGCAGCCTGAAAGCGGAAGCGCACGGGATGATAGGTCCTGCGCATGTAACCGTTGCCTACCATTCTCCTGCTGTGCGGGGCAGGGTGATCTGGGGTGGACTGGTCGCTCATAACCAGGTGTGGGTGACAGGTGCGCACTCCGCTACCAGCCTGCAAACGGACCAGCCGATTACGATAGGAGGACAGCCGCTGCCGGCAGGAAAGTATGCGCTGTTCACCATTCCGGGGGAGAAGGAGTGGACTGTTATCATCAACAGGAACTGGGAACAGCACCTGGCGGATAACTACACTGAAGCAGAAGACGTGGTGCGTTTTTCTGTGGAGCCAGAGACTGCGACGCAGCACCAGGAGCGGCTGCGCTATGAGGTGGTGCCTGAGGGCCAGGATAAAGGTGCTGTTGTGATGACATGGGATAAGCTCAAACTGACGCTTCCGGTGGGCGTATAGTTTACGTGTCTGTGCTCGCGCTTTGAGAACGTCCTACCTTTTGCTTCCTATAACCCTGCTCCTGCAAAAGGAGTAAGTAACAGCGAAAGTGTTCAGCCCTCATAGAGGGGAGCACGATACGTTAAATTGCTGTACATGCGATGTTGCTATGGAAATAATCAAGTTCAAAACAAACGTTGAGAATCAGGAAGCTTTATCGAAGGTAGCCCCTTATCTGGACAAGGTAGAAAGGATAAGCAAGTGGAGCCTGGACACGGAAAGCACAGACAAAGTATTGAGCGTGTCCGGCACAGACCTAAGCCCACAGACAATAGAAAGCGCAATAGAACAGGCCGGGTTTAAGGCCGAGATTCTTCGCGTGATGGGCATCGGTGGCGATGATTTGTAGAAGTAGAGGAGTAAGCTTCTAGACACCTAAAGGATAAAAGCTTACTCCCTGCAGGAGACGCTGTAAGGGTATGCAACTAGTTAATCCTACATTTACAGCAAGTTGCACAGACCCTCGAACTTTAGCGGTCATGACCACTGTAGGCTGTTTCTTTAGTCTTCTTCGCTTTCAGGTACAGGATGCAGCTAGCGGTCTTGGAGGCCTTTGTGCTGGTCTAGACAGTTATCACCCTTTCATAGGCGAATGGACTCACTCAGCCCTGCAGGTAAACTGCTTAGTTCTCGAATACCGCCTCCTAAATCGGCACCCATCTCGGCCACAGCTCTTTTTTGCTGTGGCTAGATACGCCTACCAAATATACGGAGTGGCAAAAGACACCTGTGCCTGCCGACATCAGGCAGCTTTTGCTTCCTGTTAATCAGTCCTTCAGCCGGAGCCAGCCGCCGCCCTCCAGCAGGGCGTTTCGCACCCGACGCAGGTTGTATAGGGCATGGGCATAGCTTTCTCCGGCGGTGCCAGGGTCACTGGCTAGGTACTCGGCCAGGGTGGCGTAAGCCTGGTCCAGGGATTCAGCCAGGCCCAAGGGACCGTCATCGGCCATCACCGCCCGGAGCAGCGGGGCCGAATCATACGGGTGTGGCGGGCATTCCCGCTGGAGCGGAGCGGAAGGAGGCGCATCCGGTGTCGGAGGTGTGTTTTTCTCTTGCATGGCGTTTAAAAAGTTAAGGCTGCTCTACCCATCCCAAAGCGCTGGGCCCGCGCATTTTCATGCCCCCGATCTGCTAAGCACTGTGCCTGCCTTACGGTCGTCTGTGGGCCGTGTCGGGCTAACGTCTACGTGGCGGCATACACTGCCTGATGTGTCACATCGTGTTATTATTGAATAAAAACAGACAGAGGAGACTCGTCAGACTAAGCTACCACTTCCGGCAACGGAACACAAGGCAGATTTCAACCTTTGTGGAACACGATTATTCACGTTTATCCTCCCTATAAATACCACCTTCAAGCGGGAAGAATCCCAGTTATCGATAGCAATAGCCGCGACTGCTTCCCATGTAACATCAGCAGGGGGTAGTGCAAGAGTGGGAAAACTAAAAAAGCCTCCCGGCAACCTGACACGCCACTAGGGAGCGGATCGGTTCATCAAATACCTGTGGGTTGCCCGGCAGCACCAGGCAACCTACAGGTCATCAGGCGGCCACGCGGGCAATCCTTCCCTGTTCCCCTCCGCCTGCAGGTCCAGGATAAAGGTAGCCGCTTTTAAAGCCCTGGCGCTGGCGTAGAGAAGCATTGTCCTGTCCTCCTTAAAAACACGCACCCAGCCTTGCAGGTAGGCAACGGAGTTAGGGAAAACTTCTTCCTTGATGCCGGTGAAGGCGCAGAGGAAAGAGGCGCCCATCTCGGCGATCAGTTCCTCTGCGCTGTAGTTCTCGTCTCCGAAGCAGCTGCCTTTTTCCTGATCCGTGAAGCGGTTGAGCCTGGCGGGGTGGCCGGTAGCATGGATCAGCTCGTGGAACAGCGTGGCGTGGTACGCTTCGGGGGAGCCAAAGCGCTTTAGCTCCGGCAGCTGTACCCTATCCGTGTCTGGGGCGTAGTAGGCCTGTGCTCCGCCGTGCGCGATGCGGGGCTTCGGCAGGGGAAAGTGCTCCACCACGCGCTGGCAGGCTTCCAGTAGTTGCATTTCATTTCTGCCAAGGGGCGCTGGTAAGGCAAAGTCCACGCCTTCTACCTGGTCAATGTTGAACACGGTCCAGATAAAGGGAACAAACTTAATGGCGTGCCCCTCCTTTTCCTCCTCCTGCCCGGCAGTACTTCCCTCCGCTTCCTTCTTAATTTTCCAATAGATGATAGGGGTCCCCTTCTCGCCCTTCCGCACGCGCCCGCCCAGTTCCTGCGCCTGTTTGAAGGTGAGGAAGTAAGGCGTGGTGAGGTTTCTTTCTCCGGTGATGTAGTGGAGGTAAAAGGCGTTGAAGCCTTCGTAGTGCCAGCCGGAGAGGTAGTTCCTGGGTAGTCCATAGGAGGTCCATGGCTTCTGCCAAGGCACTTTTCCCTGCTCCAACAGCGCAATAACTTCATCCGTTACCTGCTGCGCCAGTTGATCGAACTTTTGATATGCGTTCATAGCTGTAAGTTTTTAGGGGTAAAGCTGTTCTCTATAGTTTTGTTGCTGAAGCCTTTCCTGTAGCTCCACCAGCTTGGCTTGTACCTGCGCAGTGGTCCAGGTGAAGCGCACCAGGCAAGTGCCGGCGGCCTCCCTTGAGGTCATCAGGTCGACTTCCCTTAGGGTCAGGATGGTTTCCCAGAGAAGTGCTTGTGTCAACTCGGCTGCCATGGCCTATACTCCCCACATGATTGGTCGTGGCCAGATATCAAGTATCGAGAACGACAAGCCTATGCCCACTCTAGAGGGCTGCATAAAGCTGTCAAACGCTTTTCAGAACCTGGACATTCACTGGCTGCTAACGGGCAAGGGGGAGATGCTTAAAAACACGGATCAGGCTAATGGTGACTGCTGGCTGCTTCTGCAGGCAGAAAAGGAGAAACTGCAGGCCGAGCAGAACAAGTCGGAGGCTCTTGAGGCACTGCTGAAGAAACACGGCATCATCAAGGCATAAGGTGCTTTTCTTCCCTTTTGTAGTAATACCTGTAAATATGATAATACTTTATTACCACACCACAAATCCATGATAGGCTTTCTGTGCCAAGCGGAGAGAAGTTTGACGAACTAAAGAATGTTGTAAATGAAATGCGCGAGGAGTCCGCTTCTTGGCCTTAGTTATGAACCACATAGGCGCCGTACCGGCAATCCAAGTAATGTGTATCAGGCTCTATGGCGTTTAGAGTTCTGAAATGGCTCCATAATGTCGATAAGAAAGGCAGGCTTGTCATTGACTACTCAAAGAGAGAAGTAATGGTATCCATCCGCTCGCTTATTAATACTGTACGCAAGAATGGCTTTAGTTTAGAAACCGCAACAGAGAAAGTAAACAGTGTTTCTTAGGATTAGCAGGTATACTTTGTTTACTTGGTAATATAGCATTACTTCAACAGCTAAGCTCCAGAATAAAAAGTAGTTGATTTCTTGTAGGTACGGTAACCGTACTTTATGTTTGAGCCGAACAATACTTATTCTTGTGACAGGAGCAGAGCTAAAAGCTTTCCGTGAATCAAAGGGCCTCACGCAGGCGGAGTTTGTCGAGTGGATCGGCCTTAAGAGAGAATAGACTATCTCGGACTATGAACGCGGCGACCTGACGGTACGGGACTGGCTCATTAAGTTGGTAGGTCTGATGAGGGCGCCCAAGAGCAAAGTAACCATCACCAACAACGGGCTAACTGATCCCGATATATTAGGTAAATACCTGGAGGGGCACCTGATCAACAACCGGTCAGAGGAAGACAACGCTTACCTGATTAACCACAATACCATAGATGAAGTTGAAAACACAAGGGCAACTGGCATGTGTACTTCAATGATGTCCCTGAGGTGAGTGTGCTACTGTGTCTGTTTACATTCTTCGAGACCAAACAGAATTGGGATGGATTAGACAGTCTGGTGTTTAACCGAAATCGCTTGCTTGAGAAAACTTTTAACCATGAGGCCGGGTGCTTACGCGCCGACCAAGGTAAGAGAATGGGGGAAATCCTTGTCTTTGCGGCAGAGGAGGAAGGGAAAAGGCGGAAGCGTGAACAGGCCTCCAATACATTTTAAAGTATTACTTTGTAATACGGTATTATTGTGTTTACTGTACTTACTTAAGTGAGAAGGGGTTTGCTTTGCTGCGGGTAGGGGAAGCCCTCTGTTTGATCAGCTGAAGCATGAAGATTAGCAATCTGAGGGCGCGCGCACGGGAGGCTCTCTGGCAAATTAGCATCATTTGGTGGAGTGCTGGACGGTGGGGGCGAAGCTTATGGGGAGGGCTATTGTTTGGGCTCTAACCAGGTGATGAAGTTAATCAACCTGCCCTGTCAATGAAACCATAACCTTTTATCAGCACTACCTGCAGCTGTCCATTCACTCAGGTCACATTAAGTTGATCGAATTAAGGTATGGCTAAAATGAATTAATAGGAAACAAGTAGCTTCACTTTATGGTATAGCTGGGGGTTATCTCTAATTTATAAGTTATGACACTAATAATCA